>DAOUGY010000346.1:0-8078 GCA_034428975.1 Anaerolineaceae bacterium
TGCTGGGTTGGGTCAATGCCTTGCTGGATTGGCCGGTGACCATTGCCGTGCTGGTCGTCAGCTATCTGTACGGAATTGGACGCCTGGCCAAACTGGGTGGTCCAAGCGTCCAAGAATACTTATCCGGTCAGCCAGCCCCCTGGAAGGGTCAGCGAAGGGGATTTTAATTACAGGCGGGGAATCAACACCGGGGTATTCTTCTTGTACGCTTCATAATCGGCCTGACCGCCCCATTTTTCGTCCGCCTTCTTCTCTAGCAGCGGTACCCCACTGACGCGCGTGAGCAGCAGGGTGACAAAAATGGGCGAGATCAGGGCAACCCACTGCCAGCCTTGCAGCACCGGTAAGGCGATGACCGCCACGCCCACCCACAAGACAATTTCACCGAAATAATTGGGATGGCGCGAGCGGGACCATAAACCCGTTTGAATAAATTTGCCCTTGTTATCCGGGTTGGCATTGAAGCGGCTTTTCTGGGCGTCGGCGGTTGCTTCAATTGAGAACCCGACAAGCCAGATCAGAAAACCCAACCCCGCAAAAACATCCAACGGCTTGTGGTTCAAGGATGTAATCGCCACCAGTGCCGCCGCCATAGTGAAGGTCACCCACAGACCCTGAATGGTCCAGACGTTCAAGAAGCGGAAGAAGGACGGTTTAATCTCGTCAAAGCGGTCGTCCCGGCCGGCCTTGCGAACGCGGCGGAATAGAAAAGTACCCAGACGTCCCGCCCAGACCACCACCAGCGCCCAGAGCAGGATCGATCTCGCGTCCAGGCCCGCGCTCAAGAGCGCAGCGAGACTGATCACGGAGATATACGTGAGGCTGCCGGTCAGGTCAAAGAACGTTTCGGTTTGCAGACGGTATGCCGGGATAAACACCAGCCACTGGATGAGGAACGCCAGCCCCACGGATAAGGCAAATACCGGGATGCTCCCGATGGTGCTTCCGCCCGAACTGCCTGCAGCCGCCACCAAAATGCCAATGACCACCACAACAACGGATGCCAGCAAAGCATTGCGATCAGTTTTTTTCATAGCATTCTCTCCTAAAATTGTTGACTCAACCTGTATTTGTCGCCAAAATGTCCGGCGGTTTGACGAGGATTGCCGGATTTCAAATTCCGCTCGTTCATGGGTTATGCCTGCCGGTTTGACAGCTGATCAATGATCCCGGCCAGCACATCCTTTAACGTTTTAAAGTCTTCCGGATTTACGCTGCTGGAGACCAGACCCGCCACCAGCCGTTCGGGGATCGAAGCCGCCTCGGTCTGCAATTCTTTGCCACGGAGGGTGAGCGTGACAATCACTTTTCGCTCATCCTCCACCGAACGCCGGCGCGTGATGAGCCCCTGGGCTTCCATGCGCTTCAAGATCGGAGTGACCGTATTGGTATTCAGGACCAGCCGCTGCGTGATCTCACTCACCGCAATGCCGTCCGTTTCCCACAAGACCATCAGCACCAGGTACTGCGGGTAGGTGATACCCAGCTGATCCAGATAGGGCTGGTATTCCTGAATGACCAGGCGCGATGCCGCGTACAGCGGAAAGCATATTTGGTTTTCCAGCCTCAACTGTTCATTCGCCATTCAACGCTCCCAGGCCATCCGACGGGCTTCACACCGCCTTTTGAAGGGTGTTGATCTCATCCACCAGCGCCAAAATTTCCTCATTACCGGGGATATCGCTCATGCTATGTCCGTAATGGACATAGCGGGCCACGCCGGCCTTGTCCACCAGCACCTGCGCAGGCATGCGCCCCAGCTTGAACAGGTTGACCTCCTGCCCGTACAGCTTCAGCACGCTGGCTTTGGGGTCGGGCAGGCCGATGAAGGGCAGGGATTCTTTTTGCCAGTAGGCCGCAAAGCCATTGGCATCCTCGGGGCCGATCACCACCACGGCCACATCGCGGGACACAAATTGGTCATAGTCATGGCGCAACTGCGCCATATGCTGTTGGCAGAACGGTCAGGAAAACGTGCGGTTGAACACCAGCAGCACGTTTTTCCGGCCTCGCAGATCCGCCAGAGAGAAGGCCTTGCCGGAAAAATCGGGCAGGCTGAAATTGGGTGCGGGTTGGTAGAGGGAGACGCGAGCCATCATCAATCCTTATCGTAGAATGAGAAATTTTCTTAGCGGCCAATCGCCGTTGATAAAAACGCCCGGATGTTAAATCGCGCAGCGCGCAGCGCGCTCCATGCGCCGGTGGCCCAAAGGGCCCAGATCACCAGCAGCGGCTGGAAAAACAGGCGGATGAAGCGAGCCGAATCGGTATTCAGCCCAAAAGCGTCGATGCGGTTGACGTATTGCGAAATATTGCCGGGGAAAATCAGCACGAAGAACGCCGCCGTCGCCACACCCACCAGTGCGCGCTGCCTGGCCAGAAAGATCAGCCCCAGCCCAAGCAGGATTTCCGCGATGCCGGATAAAACCACCACCCCGTTGCCATCCAGCGGCAGCCACGTTGGTACCTGCGCCAGAAATTCCACGCGCGCAATGGTGAGGTGGCTGCCCCCTGTAAAGAGCAAAAAAGCGCCCAGCACGATTCGGAAGATCGTTCGCGCACGGTCGGGGTTTTTGGGTTGAAGGTTGGCGTCGGCTTTCATTCAGGTTCCTTTTGGGCATTGAACGGCTTGCGCGCTTCTTTATATCGCCCAGGATTATGTCGTACGCGATTGATTATACGGTTTTACCCGCTCGGTTGCAGGGTTTTACGATGTTTGTATAACCTTTTGAGGGAAGGAAGGGGAATTTTCGACATTACGAATGCAGGAGATAATCACCTGGAGAAATCCATCTACGAATTGGAGAATCCACCTGTGTTTAAACCAAGAATGGCCTTATCCATTCTCCATCTTCCCCATCACGAAAACACAGGGGCGATCCTCGGATCGCCCCTGTCTTCAATCGACCATGACTCACATATATCCCCGCCGCCCATTACACCGGTTGGGCGATCACATAAATCAACGCAGATCCTTCCACCACGCAAATCTCCGGCCGCAGCAGCAGCATGGCCGTCTGTTCGTACGGCGCCGAGAAGACTTCCAGCTCTTCCAACGTGTGCAAATCCAGGATCTTTCCCATCTCAGTGCCGGCCGGAACGACCGTACCCACGGCCTCTTCGCGCAGGGTGGGCACAAAAATTCCGCCCATCCGCGAGCGAACGGCTTCGGTTTTGCTCACATCAATGGCCTTCTTCGCCGGGGCCGGGGGTGTTGCCAGGGCAAGCACGCCCAGGTTATACAACACGCGTTCCAATCCTTTGGCAATCCGCCCGCACCACAGCATCTCATCCTTTGAGCAGCCGCCGACTTCAACGTTGGTGACCTGAATGCCCAGCGTCTTTGCGTAGCTGGTCAGACCGCCGGGTTTATTGGGCGCATTGGAGATGAACGGCGCTTCCATGTCCACGGCAATGCTCTCCGATCCTTCGAAGCGCTTGACAAATGCATTCACGCACCAGCTTCCACCGCCATGCAGATCCAGAATGACATCGCTGTCGGTCAGCAGCGGGGTGAGGGCTGCCGCCACCCGTTCGGAGTGGGAACCGTTGGGGTTGCCCGGGAAACAGCTATCCAGGTCAAACGAATTGGGCGAATCGATCCACGAATTGCGGGCGGTGACCTCGGCTGCCAGCGCGTTGGCAGTGAAGATCACGCGAATGCGGCCTTTCAACTCGCTCACCGGGTGCTGCAGCAGCTCCTTGATCGCCAGGGCAGACCAGGGTCCTTCGTCGCCGTGCGTCCCGGCAACCAGGGTGACCCGTTTGCCCTCCGTGCCCACTTCACCATACATCAAAGGGATTGTCCGCGCCGCGGCATGCGCCGTCAACTTGACTTCGTGCCACACGAGAGACTCATACATGGTTTTCATGACACACTCCTTGTGAACTTCCGAAAAATGGATGCGGGTCTGTAGGGTTGCGAGTTGGCCAACCAGTGAAATACCAATTTTTCGGGTTGGTATTGAGTACCGGTTCAGCAAATTCTGGGCTATAATTTATTGGGTAATTCACCTCCCCGAGACTCAGAAAAATTGGCGCTTGTGCGGGTCTTTTTTTTCTGGGAATAAGATATAGGATATATTTTACATCACTCTGAGGGGCACATGATCCAAAAAAACAATGAATCTTTAAGGGGTATTTTTGCCCCGCTGGCCATTCCGTTCGATGCGCAGGGGGAATTGGATCTCGACAAGATGGCCTTCAACATCGGTAAGCTCAACCAGACGCGCCTGAGCGGCTATGTTGTCCTCGGCTCCAATGGCGAGTATGTTTACCTCAGCGAGCAAGAGAAACTCGAGGTTTTCAGAGCGGCTCGCCGGGCAATCCCCTCGAATAAACTCATGATCGCCGGCACAGGCTGTGAATCGACGCGCAATACGATCGACCTGACCCTCCGGGCCGCCGAAATAGGCGCAGACGCCGCCATCATTGTCAATCCGAGCTATTACAAGAAAGATATGACCGACTCCGTGCTGGCGGCGCACTATCAGAAAATCGCCGACGTTTCCCCCATCCCGATCCTTATTTACAATTTCCCGCCCGGAACCGGCATCGACCTTTCAGCCGAGTTGTTGGTGCAGCTCTCTCACCACCCCAACATTATCGGGGTCAAAGACACTGGCGGGGTGATGGCCAAAATGAGTGAGACCATCCGCCTGGCTGCCCCCGGTTTTCAGGTTCTGGCCGGTTCGGCAAGTTTCCTTTTCCCGGCGCTGGCCATCGGCGCCGTGGGCGGTGTGCTGGCGCTGGCCAACATCGCTCCGGAAGAATGCGTCGAAATCTATCGCTTGTTCAACACGGGGGATATCGAAAAGGGGCGCGCGCTGCATCTGCGCATGCTGCCCGTCAACGCGGCGGTCACGGCCCGATTTGGGATCAGTGGCCTAAAAGCCGCCATGGATCTGTTGGGTTATCAGGCGGGTGTGCCGCGCATGCCGCTGCAGCCTCTGCCTGAAGCAAAAATACAGGAACTCCAGAATATCTTAAGAACAGGCGGCTTACTCTAAAATGAAGATCTTTTGTCCCGATTGCGGCTCACAAGCAACTTTAACCGCAGAAACCTGGCGCTGCTCTTGCGGCGGCGCCTGGGAAACCGTTCTCCCCGATACCTTTGATCCGACATGGATCGATTCCGCCGAAACCTCGGTCTGGCGCTATAAACGCCTCTACGGGCTGGATTTCGATACGCCCAAAGTCGTGATGGGCGCCGGTTGGACGCCCCTGCTGCCGCTAACGCTTGAGGATCTCCCGGTCTGGGTCAAGCCCGAGTATTTTGCCCCGACCGCTTCCTTTAAAGACCGGGGCACAGAATTGATGATCAACATCCTCGCCCACCAGGGGGTCACGCACATCGCCGAGGATTCTTCGGGCAATGCAGGCGCTTCGGTGGCCGCATTTGCCGCCCGATCGGGCATGAAAGCCGAGATCTTCGTTCCGGCGCATGCCTCACCGGCCAAACAGGCGCAGATCGCCGTGTACGGCGCTCAGGTTAACCCCATTCCCGGACCGCGCGTGAACGCCAAACTGGCGGCCATTGACGCGGTGGAGAACGGTGTGGTTTTTGCGTCCCACGCCTTCCACCCGGGTTTTTTGCTGGGCCAACAATCCGTTGCCTATGAACTCTGGGAACAATTGGGACACCGCGCACCCGATTGGTACATTGTCCCTGTCGGCCAGGGCGTACATCTGCTGGGTGTCTGGCTGGGGTTCAAACGTTTGTTCCAAGCCGGGCTGACTGATCGGATCCCCCGCATGGTGGGCGTCCAGGCAGCTTTGCTCGCCCCGTTGTGCCGCGCCTTCGAAGCCGGCCTCGAGACTGTTCCCGCGGTGGAACCCATGGGAACCAGCCTGGCCGAAGGCCTGGCCATTGCGCAGCCCATTCGCGGGCGCCGTTTGCTACAGGCGGTGCGCGAATCCAACGGTACCTGCGTGATGGTGGAAGAAGACGAGATCCGCAGCGCGCGCCAGGAAATGGCCTCGCACGGCTTCTACATCGAGCCAACCAGCGCCACGGCCATTGCTGCCCTGAAGCACATCCAGCCGCACGTCCAATCCGGCGAGACCATCGTCATCCCGCTCACCGGCAGCGGGTTAAAAGGCTCTCCGACCGTCAAATAGACTGTTTCCATATCCAACTCGAGTTCGAAAAAACACGGACAAACCCATACAATGACGGATTCTTTGATCAAGTTCACCCGGGGCGTCCCGCCCCCCGAAAGTTTCCCCAAAGATTTACTGGCCGAATGCGCCTGCGCTGTTCTGGCTGAAAATTCGGATGTCATTCTGCAATATGGTGATTCGCGCGGATACGCTCCCCTGCGCCGGCTCATTGCCCAAGAAAAAGGCATCCATGAAAACCGCATCATCCTGGGGCAAGGCTCGCTGCAAATGGTGGACCTGTGCGCCCGCATGATGGTCAAGCCTGGCGATCGGGTTTACGTGGAAGAACCCACATATGACCGCACCATGACCGTGTTGAAGCGCGCCGGCGCCAACATTGTGGGCTTCCCCCTCCAGGATGACGGCCCGGATGTGGACGCCATCGAAGCACGGCTCAAAGCCGGTGAACGGCCTCTGTTCTTCTATCTGATCCCCGATTTTCAAAACCCGAGCGGCACCGTCATGTCGGCCGAAAAGCGCGTACATATTGCCCGTCTGGCCCGGGAATATCAGTTCTGGATCCTCGAAGACATTCCCTACCGCAGACTGCGCTACCGTAATTCCGATTTGCCTTCCCTGTTTGATCTGAATCCCGAATGGGTGATGCAGCTATCTTCGTACAGCAAACTCATCAGCCCCGGGTTGCGGGTGGGATTCATCACCGCGGCGGAAGCGATCGCCGATCCGCTGGCCAAATTTGCCGCCGACACCTACATCAACAGCAGCTTCTTCAATCAGGCAATGGTGTATGAGTTTATCCGCCGCGGCTGGCTGGATGAAAATCTGGCTGTGTTAAAAGACCTGTACCGCGCCCGCCTGGATGCCCTGCTGGCGGCTTTGGACGCCGAGTTCACCGGTCTGGCGACCTGGCACAAGCCGGATGGGGGGTTCTTCATCGGAATGACGCTCAAGGCGCCCGTTCCGACGGAAGATTTGCTTAACAGTGCCCGGGAAGCCAATCTCGAGCTCACCGATGGGCGGGGCTTTTTCTGCAGCGGCGGCGACCTGTTTGTTCGCCTGCCCTTCTGCGCCCTCACGCCCGCGGAAATTCAAACCGGCGTTGCCCGGCTGAGTCAAGTCGTCCGCAGCCTGCTCTAATTCGCCAAAAACAAAACCGGTCAACCCTGAGCGTATCTTGCAGGGTTGACCGGATCTTTTAACCGGTGACCATCCATCGAGCCGGTTTAGCCCTGCCCGGCAATTTCCTTTAACATCACCCAACGCCGCTCCAGGTGCGAACGTTCAATCGCCTCCAACAGTTCCTGGGCGCGCAGTCCGTCCGAGAAATCGCTCGATCCTTCGGCGATATCCCCTTCGCGTACGCGTTGGACGAAATGGCGAACCAGTGCCGTGAAATAATCCTGAGGCCAATTCACACGGAAGTCGTGTCCCTGCAGGTAAGAGGCCGGCACCGGCAGGGGTCGGAAATTACGGTTGGTCCGATCCGCCACCCACAGGTGCTCAACCCCCTCCGGGGATTCTTCCAGACGCACCCATAACGCCGCTTTACTGCCAAAAACGCGCAACTCCACCCCCGGCCCATACCCCATCGCTACCTTGCTGAACTGCATGACCGCCTGTGCTCCGCAGTCCATGCGGCCCAGCACCGTCGTGCTGTCATCCACATCCACCGTCAGGCGCGCGTTTTCGCCCAAAACCGGTCGTTCGTGGATGCATGTGGCCATGTCGCCAATCACCTGCTCAAACTCGCCCAGCGTCCAGCGCACCAGGTCCAGCAGGTGTGAGCCGTATCCGTGCAGCGCGCCGCTGTCGGTTTTCCGGCTGAACCCAATGCGCGGCAAAGGGGTGTTCGGATCGACCAGTTGAGCGTTTTGTTCAAACCCCTGAAGATGATACACCTCTCCCACGAACCCATCCCGCACCAGGTCGCGCATATACTGGACAGCCGGGCTATA
>DAOUGY010000347.1:0-9501 GCA_034428975.1 Anaerolineaceae bacterium
GTCGTGATGCAGCGTCTCGGGCAGGCCAAAAGACGCCAACCGCCCGCACAGGCGCTCAAAGCGCGGCAGCAGCGCGCGCAGGCGGGCGTGTTCGTCCGCGCTCAAACCGTCCGGCAGGTCGATGTGCAACAAATCAGTATCGCCGAGTACGGCGGCCAGTTGAGCGGGCAAAACCGCCAACCGCCGGTCAAGCGTGCCCAATGCCAGCAGTTCCGCGCGGCGCGCGCTCATCGCCTGTTGTAAACCGGCGTACAGCGGCCAGATCGCGAGCCATTGGTGCAAATCGGCTGTCGAGCGCATGTGGCTGCGCAACATCTCCCCGGCATCGCCCAGCAGCAGCCAGCCGCGCGCAGAGTCGTGCGCCAGCACCGCCGGAATACAGTCCGGTCGCCAGCGGTACAGCGCGGCGGTCAGAGCCGGTTCGTGGCCCAGCGCGGGCATCACCGCTTTGAAGTACAGCGTACCGTCCGTCGTGGGCACGCGCAGCACCGTTGACCACGGGCGCGCATGCGGCTGTTCCAGCGCGGCGCTGCGGCACCGGCCAAGTTCCGCCAGGCGCGCGTCAATCCACGCGCCGGCCTCGTCCATCCATCCGGATTCTTCCCAGGCAATTATCGGGATCATGACGGCATTGTAACACACCCCGGAGGCGATCTTAAAATACGAAGAGGCCTTGCGGCCTCTTCCTGATATCGATTCCGATCGTTCAGGCCGTCCGACGCAGGCGCCCGAGGACCAGCAGCGCGAGCACCAACCCGGCGGCGGCAAACCCAACCCAGCTCAATACCGGTTCGGCCAGCCAGCGCACCGAAATACCCGCGAAGGCCCAGGCCAGCACCAGCAGGTAGGCTGCGTCGCGCCGTGTGAAAGCCATCGCCGCGGCGATCAGCACGCCCGCCGCCAGTAGGATCACCGTCCAGGCCAGCGGGCTGATCCCACCGCCGTCAAAGCCCAGGTAGCTCAACACCGCGGTGATATTGGCAATCGTCGCCACCGTGATCCAGCCCAGGTAGATGCTGACGGTCGCGGCCACCGCCCAGCGATTGGCCCCGCCAAAGCGCGCCCGGCCGATATCCAGGCGCAGGTACAGCGCCAGCAGCGTAGCCAGCAGTGCGAACATCGTCACCAGCGAGAGCACATATTGCCCGTAGTGCCAGAAGAAGATCCACGCGCCGTTGAACACGCTGCTCAATGCCACCAGCCACCCGCTGCGCCGCAGCAGCGGATTTTCACGCTGGGCGGGCAGCGCCTGATAGATCGTGTAGGCCAGCAAAAAGGCGTAGATCAGCCCCCAGATCGAAAATACATACCCGGCCGGCACAAACAATACCTTGAAGCTGTCCGAAATCTCACCCGTCATGCGTCCGTTGAGCGGTAAGGCGTTGGCCAGCCCGTTGACCGTCAGAGTGCCCAGGGTGGTCAACACCACAGCAAGCTGTCGTACAATATCCTTTTTCATTTCTTCTCTCCTTGTTAATAATTCCAGAACGATTGTTACATCGATCTTATCCGATTTCGTTCGCTATGTATACTGTTTGTATAATGTTTATTCCGGCGTTCCCATACAGGCGAGCCTGCACCAGCCCGCGCTCGGCCTCACCCAGCAGCGCAATCGACTGCGCCGCCAGACACGCGCGCAGCGCATCCGGCAGACGCAGCGAAGCGGTGTAGACCTCTTCCAGCGCGTACGCCAGATCATCCGCGGCAATGCGGTTGATGGAAATGCGCTCGCACTCCTCGCAGCGGTGCACCAACATCAGTTCGCCGGCCTGCGGTCCGGCGTACCGCCGGCGCACGCGTTTAAGTGTCAGCCCGATCGGGCGCATCGCACCGCGACAGGCGGCCAGCCGGTCACCCGGCTGCTCCAGATCGAGGTGTCGCGACCACAGGCAGTAGGGGCAGTGGTTGCGGTTGTGCGTGCCGCTCCATAGCGCGTTGAACGTCACCGTGTTGTGGCAGTGCCGGCAGGTAAACTCCCCGTCGGTGCGGTTGCGCGGCAATCGCGCCGAGCTTCGCCGCCGTTGGGGGAAAAAATCATCCAATCGATCGTTCATGGGCAATCATCCTTCATTCGCAACATACTCTGATACCGCCGCGGGCTGATCCGGCCGTCCATCACCGCGCGCCGCACGGCGCAGCCAGGCTCGTCCAGGTGGGCGCAATCCATGCCGAAGCGGCAGCGCCCCACAAACGGGCGCATTTCCGGGAAGTACAGCGCCAGATCGCGGCTCTCAATCTCCCACAGCCCAAACTCGCGCATGCCGGGCGTATCCACCACCCGGCCGCCGTCCGGCAGGTCAAAACATTCCAGGTGCACAGTGGTGTGGCGCCCCTTGCCGCCCACGCGGCTGACCGCCGCCGTACGCCCCGCCGTTTGCGGCAGCAGCGCATTCAGCAGCGAGGTCTTGCCCACCCCCGATTTGCCGATCAGCGCGGAAAAGCGTCCGCACAGCGTCTCGCGCAGTGCGCCCATGCCATCGCCGCGCGGCGCGCAGACCGGCAGCACGCTGTAGCCCAGCCGGCGATATTCCTGCACCGCGGCCTCAATCTCCCCGTCCGTTTCACCGGTCAGGTCCATCTTGGTCAGGCATACCACCACCGGCAGGTCCAACGATTCAGCCGAAACCAGGTAGCGGTCGAGCAAGTTCCAACTCGGTTTGGGTTGGGCCGCGGCGAACACCGCCACCACCAGGTCCAGGTTGGCCACAATCACCTGCTCGTGGGCATGCGCGCCCGGCATGGGCAGTGCCGACCGCCGTGAAAAACGGCTGCGCCGCGGCAAGCGCCGGGCGATCCGGCCGGCCGAGTCCAGGGTCACCTCGTCGCCCACCGTCACGCCCTCGTCGGTCAGCGCGGGGGCCAACCCGCACACGATCACTTCATGATTCAGGCGCACATGATAGGCGCCGCTTATTTTCTTGATCACAACACCCCCAACGGGGGCCTCATCCATGGCCGTTGTGAAACCCCGGTTGGATGCATTCCTTGAGTCTGTATTCATCGCTTTCACCAAAATCCAAACAAAAAGCCAGCCAACGGTACCTTCCGTGGCTGGCTGAAATATCAATGGATGGGATTCGTCCGGCGGTCATCCCCTGGCGGGGCGGCGCAGTATGAGAATCACGCGGTCCTTCCGTATATTAAAGCAATACGGCCACGGGCATAAGTCTGCCCGGGCCGCGGGGTTCTCACAATAGCGAAAACGGCCGGCGTTTCGGCGGCAAACTTATGCAGCTATTTCTCAATACGCGCAACGACCTGATTCAGAAAACTACCCTCTCGTTTAGGATAACGTACAAAACAAGTCTATCACCCGCCTGGACAATTTGTCAAGAGAGTTTTTCGACACCTTACAATTAACCTACGGTCAACAATCCACACCCTTTTTATCATATTTGTTTAATGTTATAAACAAACCATCCGGTAATCATCAACTAATGGGTGTGTTTTCAATGGCAGGCACTCCGCACGGCAGGAGAGAATGATGCGCAAATCGTGGCTTATCCCTGGTCTGATCCTTCTGGCCGTTCTGGTTCTTGCCAGCGCGGCGACTGCCCTGCTGGCCAATTCCGCCCCCTATCACCCCGGTGATGGCCTCTACGCCGTGCAATCCTGGGCGGAGCATGCCGTTCAACCGCTGAAAGGCAATGCCGCGAATCAGGCCGCGTATGGTCTCGATTTGCTCGAGCGCCGCCTGGCCGATTTGAACGCCGCCCAAACGCCGGACCGTCAGACGGCCGCTCTGGCGGCTTTTAACCTGGAATTGGACCGCACACTGGCCGCGTTTCAGCCCGTCACCGCTGACCCCGGGGATGCGCTGCGCGACCGGTTGGTGGAGGTTTTCCGTGGCCTTGGAAAGCGTATGCCCGATCTCATCCTCTCCGTAGTGGTGGAAGAAGTTGATTACACCGCGCTGCATGCCAAAGTGGCATTCTTGAAAATGCTTGCCCTGGAAACCGACTGGCCGCTGGCGGATATCGGCAAAGCCGCCGGGCTGTCCACCCCGATCGGGGAGGACACGGCGCCATCTGCGGCGCGCAAACTGGTGAAGATCACCCTGCCGCCCCCGGATTCTGTGCTGTTTCCCGACGGCACACGCTTCATCCGCCATACCGATCTGACCGGCTTTCATGCCGAGATGACCTGCCAGAGCTGTCACGGCGGCACACCGCAAATGGTGGTCGTGCCCGACGATCAATGCCTGGTCTGTCACAGCCAGCGGCGTCCGGCCAACCATTATGAAGGCCGCTGTTCGTTGTGCCACATTCCCCAGGCCTGGACGCCCGCCCAGTTCGATCACCCGGCCGCATTGATCGCCAATTGCCAGAGCTGCCATGCCGCCGCCGTACCCGCCAATCATTACGTGGGGCAGTGTTCCGCCTGCCACCAACCGGGCGCCTGGCTGCCCGCCGCGTTCAATCACCCCGCCGAGCTGGCTGCCGATTGCTGGAGCTGTCACGCGCTCACGGCGCCCGCCGACCATTACAAGCTGCAATGCTCCACATGCCACCAGACCAGCGCCTGGATTCCCGCCGCGTTCGACCATCAGGGAATCGATGTCAGCAATTGCCAGGTCTGCCACGCGAAAAATACTCCCGCCAACCACTACGCTGCACAGTGCTCCACCTGCCACAGCACCAACGCCTGGTTGCCGTCCACATTCAGTCACGCCGCCGTCAACACCACCGACTGCCAGAGCTGCCATGCCCAGAACAAGCCCGCCAACCATTACAATGCGCAGTGCTCGGCCTGTCACAACACCAATGCCTGGCTGCCCGCCAGTTTCAACCACAGCGCCGCCAACGCCACCGACTGCCAGAGCTGCCATGCGCAAAACAAGCCCGCCAACCATTACAATGCGCAGTGTTCGGCCTGTCATAACACCAACGCCTGGCTGCCTGCCAGTTTCAATCACAGCGCCGCCGGCGCCACCAATTGCTCCAACTGCCATGCCGGCGACCGCCCCTCCGGGCATTACGACGCGCAGTGCTCATCCTGTCACAATACCAGCGCCTGGCAGCCGGCCAGTTTCAACCACGGCGCAGTCGGCGCCACCAACTGCTCCAGCTGCCACGCAGGCGACCGCCCGGCCAATCATTTTGATCAGCAGTGCTCCACCTGCCACGATACCAGTGGTTGGCTGCCCGCTCACTTCAACCATTCCTTCCCGCTCAACCATGGCGGCGCCAATGGCCAATGCTCCACCTGCCATCCTTCCGGCGGCAGTCAGTTCACCTGCTTTGGCTGCCACAACAAGAGCGAGTTGACCAAGAAGCACAACGAAGAAGGCATTTCCAATTTTGCATCCCGCTGCATGGATTGCCATGCCGACGGAAGAAAACACGACGATTGATTCGGCGAGGATAGGCAAAACTACCCAGCGCTTTCTCATCCCAATTTAATCTGGATTCCCGGCCTGCTGGTAAAATTAGCTGTATTCACTTGCGGAGGGAATCCCGTATGCATCCACGTCTCAAGCTCCTGTTCGCCGTTGCGCTGGCCGTGCTGTCCGTTGTGCTGGCGCTCGGCGGGTTAAATTCCACCCCGGTGCAGGCTCAAAATAACGAGCCGCTGCGCATCTATTTCTTCTGGGGCGATGGCTGCCCGCACTGCGCCGAGGCCGAGCCCGTTCTGGCCGGGCTGATCGAGCGCTACCCCAATGTTGAGCTGCGCGCCTTTGAGGTGTGGTACAACACCGACAATCAGTTCGCCTTCAAACAGATGTACACCAAGTTCGGCTTTGAGCCGCAGGGCGTGCCGACCATATTCATTGGCGACCAGCACTGGTCCGGTTACAACGAATCGGTCGGCCAGCAAATCGAAGCCGCCATCAGCAACTACCTGGCTGCCGGCCAATATCCCGACGCCGCGGCCGGCGTCGACCTGGGCAAGTCCGTGCCGGTCATCACCGGGCCAACCAGCGGCGAGCTGCCCGCCCAGCCCACCGCCGTCCCCACCGTGGACCCCAACAGCCACGAGATCAAAATTCCGTTGATCGGCACAATCAATCTCGATTCGCAATCGCTGCTGGTCAGCACGCTGCTGATCGCCTTCGTAGATGGCGTCAACCCGTGCTCACTGTGGGTGCTGACCATGCTGCTGGCGTTGGTGCTGCACACCGGCTCGCGCAAGAAAATCGTTCTGATCGGTCTGATCTTCCTGACCATCACCGCCGGCGTGTATGCCCTGTTCATCGTCGGGCTGTTCAGTCTGCTCACGTTCGTCAATTACCTCACCTGGGTTGAGGTATTGGTGGCTGTGGTGGCCCTGGTTTTCGCGCTGATCAATATCAAAGATTACTTCTGGTATAAAGAAGGCGTCTCGCTGACCATCGCCGATGACAAGAAGCCCGGCCTGATGGCGCGCATGCGCAAACTGGCCACCTCCAGTGATTCATTGCTCGGCCTGGCCGGCGCCACGATGGTGCTGGCGGCGGGCGTCTCGCTGGTTGAATTTTCCTGCACCGCGGGTTTCCCGGTGGTCTGGACCAACCTGCTCAGCACCCAAAACGTCACCACCGGCGACTTTATCCTGCTGCTGCTGGTTTACCTGCTGATCTACCAGCTGGACGAGCTGGTCATCTTCTTCACTGTGGTGTTCACCCTCAAAGCCAGCCGCCTGGAGGAAAAGCACGGCCGCATCCTCAAGCTCATCGGCGGCACGCTCATGCTGGTCCTCGCCGTGGTGATGATCGTCAATCCAGCGCTGATGAACAATCTCTCCAGCTCGTTGATCATCTTCGGCATCGCCTTTGGCGCGGCCTTGCTGGTGTTGCTGGTTCACCGCCGCATCCTGCCCGCCTTTGGCATCTGGATCGGCAGCGAGAAACCCAACATGCGCAAAGGCGCGCGCAAACGCAACCCCGCCAAGAAATAACCGTCCCCGGCCCTGAAGGTTCGCCCTTCAGGGCCTTTTTTTATGCCTGCCGCCCAAAAAGATCCATCACGGATGGTACGGTTGAGATCGATAAGAAGACTTACCACCTGAATCCAGGCGGAATGATTGCCCCTCCCTTCAGAAAGGAAAGGTTGGGGTAGGTACACCTCTTCCCCGCACTTCCGCTCCTTGACGCAAGAACATTTGTTCTGTAAAATGAAAGCATGAGCCTCTTGCGGCGCTTTTTGCTTTTCCTTGGCCTGCCCGATCCCCAAACGCCGCGCACGTTTGAGCTGGAGAGCGCCGTCTTCCAATCTCTAAACGACCTGGCCGCCCAGGAGCAGCGCACCCCGGAAGAGATGGCCGCCCTGTTGCTCAGTCAGGCCATCCAACAGCGCTGGGTCAGCGAAGAAACCTGGCAGCACTGGCAGGCCCTCACCGCGCGTGAACAGGAAGTCACCGCGCTGGTCTGCCTCAACCTGACCACCCGTCAGATCGCCGCGCGCCTGCAAATTTCCCCCGAAACCGTCAAAAGCCACATCCGCAACGCGCTGTCCAAATTCGGCCTGCACAATCGCGAAGACCTGCGCCGCGCCCTGGCCGGCTGGGATTTCAGCGCCTGGGATATGAATTGAATGCAAGCCAAAACAACCTTTCTGCTGTTTTCCAGAAGAAAAGCTTTTTGCTAGTGTATCGATTGAGAGTACGGTGAAAATCTACTTTTTACGTTCTCATGTACTCTCATCGAAATATAGAAATCATTCTTTATTTTCTTTACTCTACAAAATCCACCAGGCCCTGTTGGCGAAGCACATCATATACTTTCGGCAATTTACTGGAGTAGGTCATATATAGTTTCGCGCGTGCTCGCGACATGGCCATATACATCAGGCGCCGTTCACCATGCTCATCTTCTGGACGGATGAATGTATTTTGCAAGAAAGGTATGATAATCACTTCCTTTTCCAATCCCTTAAAACTGTGCATGACATAGGCACTGACATTGCTGCCGCGTAAGATATCGGAGACGGTTTTTAAGTCTTTTTGATAACGCACTAGAACGGCAATCTGCTGGTCCGTATAACCTTGTTGTTGCAAGCCTAGTACCGTATCCTTTATATAGGTTAGTTCTTCACCAGTACTTCGGAAGCGTCGTACCAGTGGAACAGAACCATGCCGCATGGCCTGGCTAGAAAGATCTGGTTCAATGATTTCGCCTTCTTCACTCAGTGATTTCTGAATTTCAGCATCATTGGCAATCATTCCATAGGCTGCCCGATAAATTTCATACGTATTTCGGTAAGGCACCTTTAGCCAACGGGTGCGCCCAACAACAGAGATGCCTTTCTCCTTCCAACTAAAGTGGCGATATATGCTTTGCGACGGATCATCGGCCAAAAAAATCATGCCGCGGTCCGGGTCTATATAATGTTGCAGTACTTTAAACCATACTGGTGCCCAATCTTGAGCTTCATCAACTAGGATAACATCATATTTTTCGGGCTTGATAACAGCTTTTTCCAATCGTTCAAGCGTTAACAGGGGAATTTCCGACCAATCCCAGCGATTGTTTACATGAAGGTATTTTCGATAATTTTCCAACACATCGAAAATTGCGTTTCGATCCTCTACGGTCAAACGAAAATCTTTACCAATACCTTTTCGATCCGTATGTAAATAATCCTCCCTTTGAATGAGGCCAGTATCACGAATCCAATTGAGTTCTTTCACAGCCTGAGTATGCCCAAGTTTATTCAAGATGGGATATTCCGCCGCGTGGGAGTTTATCCATGGTTCAAGTTTTTCTTCGCTGTCAGCCTGAGTCTGTATACCGTCAAAGCAAAGGCTGTGGAACGTGCGAGGCTTGACCGATGAGCCGCGAAAGTTCTGCTCAAGTTGCTTTTGAAGGGGTTTGTTAAATGTAAATACGCCGATTCTCCATGAAGGGTACAGTGCAGCCAGGTAATGCGCTCGCTGAATCAGCACAACCGTTTTTCCACTGCCCGCAAAACCACGCACCAGTCGGATGGCGAGTCTCTGGCTTATCTGCCCCCCTTCCTGAAATATTTCTTCTTCCTGTTCGTCTTCCCGCAGCGATTCAAATAATTGCTCCTGGTGATTAAATGCCTGCGCCCTTTTTGCACTTTTAGAAAGCGCGGGGGTTTCTTGGCGAACCGGTTCTATCACCAATGTTTCCTGCTGCTCATCAAGAATGACTTGCCGCTGATCTGGCGTTTGGATTTCTACGCTTGGAAAGATAGCAGCACGGAGTTGGCCCAGTTCTTCAGAAGATAGCGATCGCATACGCCATGCCGGCATGGTTTTTTTAATGCGACTTAACAGCAAATCTGGGATATCAAGATCGTCCTTTCCAAGAACGAACTCCTCGCCCCAAACATATTGCAGCCGAGTTATCACAGAAGTCGGTAAATTAATCAACACCGCTGCGTAGCCCCAAGGAATAGCCTCACCCGGTTTTTCTCCAGTCCAACGGGCATTAAATTCGTTTGCTAATGCATAAGCCATCTCCCGTGCAGTGTTAACCGGATTTTTTTCCCAACGGGTTTCACCTTTACGAGTCCTGACAGTGACCCCGGATGGATCAGCATATCCCTCCACGATCAC
>DAOUGY010000348.1:0-2913 GCA_034428975.1 Anaerolineaceae bacterium
TCGGGGACGTGTTCACCTTCCTGGGCCTGGATAACCATGCCAGCCTGATCATGGTGTACCTGGGCGGCGCGATGGGCGTCAACATCTGGCTGATGAAGGGTTTTCTTGACACCATCCCGCGCGACATCGACGAGTCGGCCATGGTGGAGGGCGCTTCGGACTGGCAGATCTTCACCCGTCTCATCCTGCCGCTGCTGCGCCCCATTTTGATCGTGATCCTGATCCTCAACTACATTGGCACCTACGGCGATTTCGTGCTGGCGCGCGTGCTGCTGCGCAGCAATGAAAATTACACCCTGATGGTCGGGCTGCAGATCTTCGCCGGCGCGCAGTTCTCGCAGCGCTGGGGTGTGTTCGCGGCCGGCGCTTTGATGGGCGCGCTGCCGATCATGATCATCTACCTGGCCCTGCAGGATCAAATTGTCGGCGGCCTGACGCAGGGCGCCGTAAAAGGATGACCAAGGATGGCTCAAACACAAACGCGATTGCGGTTCATGCTCAGCGTGCTGCTGATCCTGGCGGCGGCCCTGGCAGGGTGCGCCCCGGCGGCGCCGGAACCAATGCCCACGGCAACCGCCGCGCTGCCGGCTGCCTCGCCAACCCCCACCGAACCGCCAGCACTGCTCAACCCTGGCTTTGAAGAGCAGCTCACGGGTTGGTCGAGCTCCGGCGCGGAGAACGCGGTGTTGATCCAGGATAAGGGTCATTCGGGTGACTACCGCCTGACGCACACGGCCGCTGAGACCTACATCGTGGATACCTCGCAATCGATCGCCGGGCTGGCTGACGGCTGGTACACGCTGGGCGCCTGGGTGCGCTCCAGCGGGCAAAATGAAGTCTATCTCAGCCTGACGTGCGCCGGGCAGGAGAAGCGTGTGTACGTCCCGGCGACCACGCCCGGGTACCGCTGGATTCACCTGGCGGTCTCCAACCAGGCGACCGACGGCCAATGCACCGCCAACCTGCACTCGTTTGGCGCGCCGGAGAGCTGGGCGAGCTTTGATGATCTTGAAATCAACCCCGGGCAGACCGCGCTGACCATGCTCGGCGCCGACATCTCGAGCCTGAAGAAATCGGAGGATTTGGGCGGCGTGTATGCCTACCGCGATGGAACCCCGGCGGATGCCCTGCAAATCCTGAAGGATTCCGGATTGAATTACGCGCGGCTGCGCGTATGGGTTGATCCGGCCGACGGTTATCACAATAAGGAAGAAATCCTGGCGGTGGCTGCGCGCCTGAAAAAGCTGGACATCAAACTGCTGGTAGATTTTCACTACTCCGACAACTGGGCCGACCCGGGCAAGCAGTACAAGCCGGCCGCGTGGGTGGACTATGACTTTGAGCAGTTGAAACAGGCTGTCTATGACCACACCTACGACGTTTGCAGCAGCCTGGCCGCCCAGGGAACGCCGGCCGACATGGTGCAGATCGGCAACGAGATCAATGCCGGCATGTTGTGGCCGGACGGCGACTACAACCACTTTGACAACCTGGCGGTGCTGCTGAAATCCGGCTACCAGGCGGTGAAGGATAGCTCGCCGGACACGCTGGTGATGCTGCATATCGCCGAGGGCGGCGACAACGAAATGGCGCGCTGGTGGTTCGACAACATCACCCGCCGCGAAGTGCCCTTCGACGTGATCGGGATTTCCTATTATCCCTTCTGGCACGGCAGCCTGGCCGAGTTGCAGGCCAACCTGAATAATCTCTCGGTCCGCTATGACCGGGATGTGCTGGTGGCCGAGTTTGCCTACCCCTTCACCGGGCAGGAGAACGACCACCTGGCGAACATTGCCAACCGCCGGATGGCGCTCGACGGTTACCTGTTCACACCCAACGGGCAGCGGCTGATGCTGCGGGACGTGATGGCGGTGGTGCGCGGCGTGCCGGGTGGACGCGGGTTGGGCGTTTTCTACTGGGACGCCACCTGGACGGTCGTGCCGGGCAACGGCTGGGACACCGAAGACCCGAAATCGGGCAATTCCTGGGAGAATCAGGCCCTGTTCGATTATTCGGGCAAGGCCTTGCCCGCGCTGGATGAATATTTGAACCCGTGATCTGAGGCATGCGCGCAGAAGAAACTGGTTTCGAGCGGCAGGTTGAAGCACGATTAATCATATGGATAACTTTATGGCGAAATTCTATGTAAATATCGTTCACCGGCCCGAGATGGTCCCTGAATACATCCAAAAGGAAGCCGAGCAGGGCCGGGTGGAAGACCTAACGCGCGCGTCGGTCCTGCGCGAGTCGCTGGATATTTTCAGGACGCAGCAGCAAATCGCGCATGACAACGGGCTGCGCACCACCATCCAGATGACCTATGCCAGCCTTTTTAATGAAGAGGCCGTCGCCATTGCCAAAGAGCACCACCTGTTGTACGGCGATGAGATTGGTTTGACCTTTCTTGGAATCCAGTGCAAAGAATTCCGCGAGAAGTTTCACTCCCGTGAGCTGGCCATCTGGCTGTTTTCGATGGAGGATAAACGCCGCATCGTCGACGAGCTGTTCGAGAAATTCAAAGGTGTGTTTGGCTTTTATCCCACTTCCACCGGTTCGTATTACATGGACGCCGAACTGGTGAATTACATCAAAGAGCGTTACCCGATGGTCAGGGCCGCCGTGGCCACCTGTTGGGAGGAAGGCCCCAAGGCTTACTGGAACGCCAACAACTCGTGGTACACCCTGCTGGATGGCGGCCCGTGGAACCCGTGGATCCCATCGAAGCGCAACATTCACTGCATCGCCTCGGATGAAGCTGACGACGTTGGCATTGTCGCCATCCCGCACCTCTCGCGCGACCTAATGGCCGTCTTCGATGGGCCTGGTTCCTACTACGGCACGCATCCTCAAAACATCCTGCGCGGCATGGTGTACGAAGGCGATCAGTTGCCCTATTTCAAGAACATCGTTGAC
>DAOUGY010000349.1:0-1564 GCA_034428975.1 Anaerolineaceae bacterium
TGTTCAACCAATGAAAGAAAATAAACTTCGCATCCTGCCCCTGGGAGGCCTGGGGGAGGTTGGGCGTAATATGATGGTATACGAGTACGGCGGCGAAATCCTGGTCGTCGATACCGGTTTGATGTTCCCGGACGGGAATATGTACGGGGTGGATTACATCATCCCCGATTTCAGCTATTTAATCGAACGGCGCGACAAGGTGCGCGGCATCGTCATCACCCACGGACATGAAGATCACACCGGCGCGATCAAACACGTGCTGGCGGAGCTGCATGCCCCGGTGTATGCCACCCCGCTGACGCGCGGGCTGCTGGAGGTCAAGCTGGCCAAACAGGGCGGACTGGATAAGTCCAACCTGGTGACGGTGCAGGCCGGCGACACGGTGCAGATCGGACCGTTCAAGGTCGAGTTCTACCACGTCTGCCACTCCATCCCCGACAGCGTCGGGCTGGGGATCACCACCCCGGTGGGGCTGGTCGTGCACCAGTCGGATTACAAGTTTGACCATACCCCGGTGGATAACTGGCCTTCGGATTACGCCAAGCTGGCCGAATTCTCCTCGCGCGGCGTCCTGGCCCTGCTGGCCGATTCGACCAACGCCGAGCGCCCCGGCTGGACCCCCTCCGAGCGGGTGATTGACGGCGCCTTTGACGACGTCTTCCGCGAAACCGAAGGGCGCATCATCCTGGCCAGCTTCGCCTCCCTCATCTCCCGCATGCAGCAGGTGGCTACCGCCACCGCGCGCTACGGCCGTAAACTGGCCTTTGCCGGCACCAGCATGGTGGATAACATGAAGATCGCCCGCAAGCTGGGCTATCTCGACATCGACGATAAACTGATCGTCAGCATCGAGCAGGCGCTCACCATGCCCGACCGTGAGGTGGTGATCATGTGCACCGGTTCGCAGGGCGAGCCGACCTCGATCATGGGGCGGCTGAGCACCGGTACCAACCGGCTGTTCGACATCAAACCCGGCGATACGGTGGTGCTCTCTGCTCACCCCATCCCCGGCAACGAAGAAGCGGTATACGGCACCATCAACCGGCTGTTCCAGCGCGGCGCCAACGTGATCCATGAGGCGCTGGCACCCGTCCACGTCTCGGGGCATGCCTCGCAGGAGGAGATGAAGCTGCTGATCCATCTGACACGGCCGAAATTCATCATCCCCATGCACGGCGAATTGCGCCACCTGTATCAGCATGGCCGGCTGGCCCGTCAGGTCGGCATCCCGGCTGAAAATATCGCCATCATCGAAAATGGTCAGTCGCTGGAACTGGATAGCGAATCCATGAACTACGGCGAGAAGGTGGCCACCTCCTACGTCTTCGTCGAAGGCACCAGTGTTGGCGAGGTCGATGAAGGTCTTATGGCGGAACGTGAGGTACTGGCCCGCGATGGCATCGTGATGGTCAACCTGACGCTGGACCGCTTCAGCGGCAGCCTGCGGCGTGAACCGCAAATCACCAGCCGCGGCTTTTCGCTCACCCGCGACTCCGACTCCCTGCTGACGGATGCCCGCAAACGCATCCAGAACCTGGTGAGTGGCTCGGTCAACGGCAACCTG
>DAOUGY010000350.1:0-6558 GCA_034428975.1 Anaerolineaceae bacterium
GAAAATTGTTTCCAGAATATCGCGAATCGATCGGGCTGATCCGCTGCCAGCGATTTTAATGCATCGAGCAGACGCGTCGTGAGCAGACGTTTGATTTGCGACAGGGTGCGGGTGGATTGCACGGCTTCACGGGAGACGGAGAGGGGCAGATCTTCTGAATCGATAATGCCGTCCACAAAGCGCAAATAATCGGGCAACAGGTCGCGAGAGTATTCTTGAATGAGAATCTTGCGAGCAAACAATTTCAGCCCTTCTTCACGGCGCAACGCGAATACGGGCTTTTCGGCGGTGGAAGGGATGTAGAGGAGCGCATACAGCTGCACAGGGGCATCTACGTTGAGGTGAACATGCAGCAAGGGTGCTTCGGTGTTGAGCGTGAATTGATGGTAGAACGCATCATAATCGGCGGATTCCACCTGGCGGGGATTCTTGCGCCAAATAGCGGTTTGCTGGTTGACCTGTTCTTTATCCTCGCCGATGTATATGGGGAAGGGGATGAAATCAGAGTGTTTTTTGATGATGGCGCGCAGGCGGTGCAGCTGGGCAAATTCAGCGGCATCTTCTTTGAGATGAATGATGATTTCTGTGCCACGGCTAGCTTTTTTGGCGGGGACAATCTCATATGTGTCAGCGCCGGTGGATATCCATTCAGACGCCGTATCGCCGGGGCGATAGGAGCGCGAGACAACCTGAATGCGCTCGGCGACCATAAACGCCGAATAAAACCCGACGCCAAACTGGCCGATCACATCCGCGGCTTTCTGACCGTTCTGTTCAACCGCCTGCAGGAAGGAGCGCGCGCCGGAGTGGGCGATGGTACCCAGATTTTCAACCATCTCATCAGTGTTCATGCCGATGCCGGTGTCCCGTATGGTCAATGTGCGGGTATCCGGATTGGTTTCGATCCAGATGGCCGCTTCGGCGTCCGGGTCGAGCACATCCCGGTTGGTCAGCAATTCAAAGTTCAGACGGGTGAGCGCATCAGATGCGTTGGACACCAACTCGCGCAGAAATACATCCCGTTCGGTGTATAGTGAATGGATCAGGATGTCCAGCAGCTGGCGGGTCTCCGCCTTGAAGGGAATGGGCTGGGCTTGCATGAGAACGAAACCTCCACTGCAATGAAATAGCTTCCCCGATCTGGGAACAGTGATATCTTACCGCATTTGCATAAGAATTACATAAACAAAGCAGCCCTCCCTCGGGAGAGCTGCCATGCGTTTAACCAGGGGAAGGCGTCACGATTGGGCTGCAAAAATGGTCTGCAACTGGCGTACCAGAACAAACGGCGACCGCAGAACACCCAATGCCGGCATGGCTGGACAAGAAATTTCGGCATCATACAGGCTGATGAAGATTTCCTGAGTGATTTGCATGTAACCGGCCAGGCCGGTGCGAGACGGCACGCGCATCAGGCCATCCAGGCGGAAAGGGCCGGTGAAGGCCGATACCGGTTCCATGCTGCGGTTGGGTTCGGTCGGGTCATAATCCAGCGGATCCTCCGCCGGTGGGGTGAGGTGGTAGCCCAGAATGGATGAGGTTGGTATAAACACGCGCGCATAGGAGGCCGGTTTGGGGTGGGTGCCTGGCGTGACACGGATGAGGCGTGCATTGAGAAAACAAATGCGATCTGGAACCGCGGGTGACCGCAGCCAGGTGCTGAAGCGAATGTTCAGTTTAGCCAGAGCATCACCGATGAGAATTCCTTCGGCGGTATAGGCCATCAGCGGAATGGTTTTCTCGTCGGGTCCGGGCATTTGCGGCGGATGGTCGCTCATCCTGTATCTCCCAGCGGTATGGTGGTTCCGGTTCAGGCGTAGCGGGCGCGAATGGCCGGAATCAGATACTCGTCAAAAGCGCGCTTTTGATCGTATTCCGGGCACCAGCCCCAGTCGCGGCAGGCGGCGGAGTGATCCACATCGCCCGGCCAGGAATCGACAATCGCCTGGCGGCTGAGATGCGGTTCAAAGGTGATTTGCGCAGCAGGGAAGTTCTGCTTGACGACGTCGTAAATTTCCTGGGCTGTGGGATTGAAGCTGGTGATGTTGTACACCAACTGCGAAAGGTTTTCGCGGGGGGCGGCTTCGAGGATGAGCAGCGCTTTCACGGCATCGGGCATGGCCATAAAGGGCAGGCGGGTATCCGGGCGGACAAAGCAGGCATAAGCGGCGCCCTTGGCGGCGGCATGCAGCATTTCCGGGCCGTAATCACTGGTGCCGCCGGTCGGCACGGTCATGGCCGAAATCAGGCCGGGGAAGCGAATGCAGCGGAAATCCACCGTGTTTTTGCTGCGGTCCGCAGCCAACTGGCGGTAATGGCGGGCGTAATACCGGCCGAGATGCTCGCAGTACAGCTTGTTGCAGCCGTACATGGTGGAAGGCGTGTTGAACTGCTCTTCGGTGACTTTGCCGGCGGCGTTCTTGGTGGCCAGATCGGGCAGGCCATAGGCGGCAATGGAGGACGGATACAGGAATTTGACCGAGCGTCCCTGCCATTCCGATTGCTCCACGGCCAGGCGCAGCAAGTTGAGAGTGCCTTCGACATTCACACGGTGTGCGATTTCAGGGGTGTATTCGGCCTTGGTAGACAGAATGGAAGCCAGATGGAAAATGGTGCGGATATCGAACTCTGACACGACACGGGCCAGCAGCATGGGGTCGAGGATATCCCCCTGAATGAAGCGTTCGCAATACGGCAGCAGCGATGCATCGAGCGGCTGAACATCCATGGCAATGATGTTGGCTTTGCCGGATGCGCCCAGTTGGGTGATCAAGCCGTGCCCAATTTCTCCGTTTGCCCCTGTGATCAGAACAACTTCTTTGCGCATTGTTTTCTCTCTCTGTGGTCCTAAAGGATGGGATGACAGGCCTGCACCTCTGGTGCGAGAAACAGGTATTCTATTTTATAAACGGAAGTACTGGAAGAATCAAGAACCAAATACCCTGTTTTTACCTGAATATTCTCACACCAGTCAAAAAAAGACGGATCCCTGACCAGGAGGCTGGAGGGATCCGTCTTTTCTTGTGTGAATTCAGGCGGGTTTAGGCGGCAGCAGTCTTGTTGCCCTTAAACCAGGTGCGCCATTCCTTCTTCTCCCAGACCACCAGGATGGGGGCGGCGATGAAGATGGAGGAGTAGGTACCGCTGAACAGGCCAACCAGGAGGATGACGGCAAATTCGCGCAGGGTGACACCGCCGAAGAGGGCGATGGCCAGGAGCATGAATTCGACGGTCATCAACTGGGTGTTGATCGAGCGCTGCAGGGTCTGGACGATGGAGTGATTGACCAGCTTTTCAAAATCCAGCTTGCGCAGGATGTTGCTATTCTCACGAACGCGATCGAAGACCACGATTTTATCCTGCACCGAGAAGCCGATGACGGTGAGCAAGGCGGTGAGGAAGAGCGAGTCGATCTGCCAGCCAAAGAAGTTGGCGCCGATGATGCCGAGGCTGGCCACGATGAGAATATCATGCAGCATGGCGATGATGGCGCAAACACCGTAGCGGAAGGCATTGGCGATGCCGCGGAAGGCGAAGGTGATGTAAATGACCACCGCCAAACCGGCCAGGCCGATGGCGAGACCCGCGCGGCTGGTCACCTGCTGGCTGATGGTCGGGCCAACGGTGTCGGATTTGCGCACGATAATCTCACCATACTTCTCGATCAGCGCAGATTTGACCTGTTCGAGCTGGTCACTGCTGAGCGCCGACGAGCGGATGAGGAGAATGTCCTGCACACCACTGGTGGAGCTGGTGGGCTGCGCAATGGCGTCGGAGGCTGCGCCAAGGTCTTTGTAGAGCGTGGTGATGTCACCGGGGAGAGGGGCGGTTCCGGACTTGAATTGCACTTCCAGGATTGTGCCGCCAGCGAAATCGACCGACAGCGGCAGACCCATGACAACCAGCACCAGTAAACCGGCCAGGATGATCACCAGCGAGAGAGCAAAAAAGTAGTAACGTTTTCCGAGGATGTTTAACATGGTCTCACCCTTCTTACGCGCCAAACCACTTGACATGATCGGCGGGTTTGACAAAATCGACCACGATGCTCAGGAACGTGCGAGAGACAAAAATGGCCGTGAGAACGCTGACTGCAACACCGATGGCAAGCGTGAGCGCAAAACCTTTAACAATCGTCGCGCCGTACGTGGAGCCGAACCAGAAGAGAATGGCGGAGGTGATCAGGGTGGCGATGTTCGAATCGCGGATGGAAGACCAGGCGCGTTTCCAGCCGAGATCCACGGATTGACGCAGCGTACGCCCGGCACGCAATTCTTCCTTCATACGCTCGAAGAAGAGGATGTTGGCATCCAGCGCGGAACCGGTGGAGAGCAAGAAACCGGCAATGCCCGGCAGGGTGATGGTGACAGGGAGCAGCAGGTAGATCGAGTAGGTGATCAGGGCATAGACAATGATGGACAGGTTGGCCAGGAGCCCAGGCAGACGGTAGTAAATGCCCATGAACAAGAAGACGATGGCGAAGCCGATGGCGCCGGCCAGCAGGGATTTGCTGAGCGAGTCTTCACCGAGCGTGGCGCCAATTTCGCGGCTTTCGGCCACTTCGAGGGCAACCGGAAGCGAGCCATAGCGCAGGGTGACAGCCAGATTGTTGGCCTCATCCATGGTGAACGCGCCGGAGATTTGCCCATTGCCTTCGGTGATCGCGGTCTGGATGGTGGGGGCAGAAACGATGGTCTTATCCAGCACAATGGCCAGGAATTTGCCCACGTTGTTGGTGGTGTAGTCTTTGAAAATAGCCGCGCCGTTGGTCTTCAAAACAAACGAAACCGCGTAGGTGCCGGGGGTGTCACCTGTGGAGACCGAAACGGAATCCAGCTCGGCGCCGGACATGATGGTGCAGAAGGGGCCTTTGGGGGTGTTGGGGTCGGCCGGAGTTTCGGTGGGGGCAGGCGTTTCCGTGGCTGCGGGAGTCGCGGGGGTTTGCGCGGCAGGAACGTTCGCCAGGTAATTGGTGCATTCGGTGGTGGTGGTCACCGGCGTGCCGGCAGGCAACTGCTGATCACCCAGATTGACGAATTCGAGCTGGCCGGTCTGTTTGAGGACGCGCAACACCTCATCGGTGTTGGTCAGGCCGGGGAACTCGCCGAGGATGTACTGATCACCGGCGGTCTGGAAGACCACTTCGCCAACGCCCAAACCATTGGCGCGGTTTTCCAGAATTTTGCTGGCGTCGGAAAGGCTCTGGGCTGTAACGGCGGCGTCGCCGGACGGCTTGAGCAGGACCTGCATACCGCCGCGCAGATCGAGACCCAGAACGGGCTTCATTGTGCGTGTAAATTCCCCGATCGAGATACCGGGGTTGGACGGAAGCACCATCCACACCGCGGCGATGACGATGACGAGGATCAGGATTAAATTGATGTAGCGACGATCCATGTAATTCTTCTGCCTCCGATTCACACAAATGCCCGCCACAGAATGGCGGAATTGGATCATTATACCCTTGAAGAGCGGAGATGAGTAGGGGGAGGATGCGGGCTGCGCGGTGGAACGCCGCGGGGATGTTGCAAGGCGAAAACGGACTAGGGAATCAAATAACCGGCTGTGGTGAGGAATTGGATGATTTGGGCGGCGACCTGTTCGGGGGTTAGAGAATCCGTTTGGATGTACAGGTGGCAATGGGCGCGGGCATGCGCCAGACGGCGGCCTTGTTCGTTGTATTCCTCTTCGGTCCAGTTCAGCCGGCGGCGAGCTATCGTGACCGGGTACGATGCATCCAGAAAGACAAGGATGTCTGGTTTGCCGATTTTTTGCCACATACTGGGCGCGTAGGAGTGTTCCTGGGCGATATGGCGAATTTCGATGGGCAGGTGCGCCAGGATGGTTTTGATGGTGGTCTTGCCGGCCCCACACGGGCCGACCAGACCCAACCGAAGCGGACGCTCAGTGGTTATCATAGATCAACCGATTGATCGCTTCAGGCTCGCCGAGGATGACCAGCGTGTCGCCATTCATCAGCTGAAGCGTGCCTTCGGGATGCGGTTGGCGCCGGTTGTCTCGAACCAGCTGGACAATGCTCAAGCCAAAGGTGTCTTCAATTTGATTGACGGCTTTGCCCACCAGGGATGAGGAGGATGACACCTGCAAGCGAGCCAGGCTGTTGGCCTGTCCTTCGATGTTGACCGGCGGGGTGACATCCACACCGGCAACCGAAGCTGCGAAAATTGGGGCGGCCATGCCGGTGGCCGAGAGGGCGACAAAACCAAACTGGTCGTGCAATTCACGGGCAAAGTCATTGTCAAAGATGCGGATGACCACGCGAATGTTTGGCTGGCAGCTGCGTGCTTTGAGGGCAATTTGCAGGTTGAGGCTATCGTTTTGCGTACACAAAACAACGGAGCGGGCGTACCGCACTCCAGCCGATTCCAACGCAGATTGGCGCACGGCATCATCTGAAATGACAGGAATCCCCATCTCGCGTACGGCGCGCAGTAATTCCTCTTTCGGGGCCATCTCGATGACGACAACATCTTCACCCAGGGCGTGCAATTCGCGCACTACGTGGAAACCAAGGTGCCCAAGACCGACGAGGATCAC
>DAOUGY010000351.1:0-26106 GCA_034428975.1 Anaerolineaceae bacterium
GGACAAGCGTTACCGCGGGCGCAAGATCGGGCAGGCGGTCAAGATCACGGCGCTGCGTTTTGCGCGCGAAAACCTGGGCGTCGAGCGGGTGCGCACGCACCACAACACGCTCAATTTGCCGATGATTGCCATCGACAACAAGCTGGGTTACACGCGGATTATGGGGAATTATGTGATGGAGAAGACCTTCGGGGGAGAAGTGGAAGAGAGGAAAGTATGAACCACAGGATCAAAGAGGGCACGGAGAAGAATCTTTAGGAAAACGATCCAGCCGCCGCTCTGGTGAGGAAGATCGTTTTTGGGCGGATGACGCGGAATGAAGGCCCCCACCGCCTTCGGTACCTCCCCCGTTTTTTGAAAGCGGGGGAGGATGGTTGGGGGCAAAATTCCTTTCGACGGGTAACGGGCAATTAATCCTTATACGCGTGATGAATGCCCATATCGTCGCTTTCGTTCAGCGCGGTCTGCATTTCGGTGATCATGCCCACACCGTGACGATACTGGAAGGGCCACATGGATTGCAAGTGGAAAAAGGCCACGCGGTCGCCGTCTTTCAGCAAATGATCCATGTCCGGCTGCATGCCGGGCATGGCGCTCAGATCGCCGTTGATGAAGGTGATGCCGCGCTCGGCGGTGTCCATTTCCAGCGCAGACAGCAAATCGCGCAGCAGGCTGCCTTCGGGCAGGCGGACGTTGACGTTGGCAAAGACCCGGTTTTGCGGGTCACCACCGTGGCGTGCCAGCACGCCGTACAGCCAGGTATCGATGTGAATTTCTGTCATGTCACCCGCCTCCAATGGGTGGGAAAATGCCGATGTCGTCGCCTTCAGCCAGAAGATGATCCGGTTCGACAATGCGGCCGTTGACAAAGCAAATCTTAACCTCGGCGGGCGGCAGCTTAAGCCGCTCGACCAGCGCGCCCAGCGTAAAACCGGCAGGCACATCCATCTCCACCGGCGTGCCGGAGGGTACATCGCCCAGGTACGGGCGCAATGTGGCGTAAAGTTTGACTTTGATCTTCATTCCGTTTCCCGTGTGGTTCATTGTACCCCTTACGGGCAGCGGATGATATCCTGCGCCCACAGGCAATCGGCGCAGGATGGATTCCAGCCCCAACATCCTTCGTTTTCGCCGCGCAGGTCACAGGTGTCGCGCAGGTCGCAATCGGGGCAGGAGGGGAAGTGGAAAACGCGCACTTCGCTGCGGAAGAGGGTGTAATCTTCCGACATCCAGATCTCATCCAGGGGTGTTTCGCGCACGTTGCCCAGCAGGTAACGGCACACGTTTTTCTTGCGCCCGTCGATGGCATAGTAGGAGTAATTGTGCGAAAGCGCATAACAGGGTGTTACGCCGCCGTCCCAGCCGACCACCATCGAGCGGTCGTTGACGAAGCGGCAGCGTCGTTCGGCACCCCAGTGCATGCGCGGCAGTTCCATGGTGCCCCACGTCACCCAGGCGTCGGAGCGCACCGGAAAACCGCCGGAGCGATGGGAATCCTGGGGTTCATGGCCGTACAATACCTCGCTGCACATGTCTTCGGTGTAAGGCAGCACGTTGCTGACCAGTACGCGTGAGGCGTTCAGCCCGGAGGCCATTTTTCCGAGATGAGGCAGCTCGTGCACGTTGGACTTCAGGGCAACGAATTCGATGCCCAGCGCCGGAACCAGTGAGCGGAGTTGCTTTTTGGCTTCGTTCAGCGCGTGCAGATTGCGCATCACTTCGCCCAATTCGGCATGGCGTACGTGTTCGTATACATTTGGGGATACGCCGTCCACCGAGACGACCACCCGGTCCACGCCCAGGCGAACCAGCTCGGCCGCGATTTTGGGGGTGAGCAGCAGACCGTTGCTGCCCAGCGTGACATTCAGCCCGCGGGCGCGCACGGCTTCGATCATGTCCAGAATGCGCGGATGGGAGAGCGGTTCGCCGAAGCTGGTGAAGACCACGCGATTCAGTTCGGGCAGTCCGGGCAGCGAATCGAGGATCTTCTGGAAGGTGTCGCGTTTCATCGCGGCAATCGGGTCGCTCCACACGTTGCGGATGCAGGTGACGCACTGCAGATTGCAGCCGGTGGTGGCCTCGATGTACAGCTTGTGCGTATTGGGCAGGCGCGGGTGCAGAATCAGATCGCCTTCGCGCTCATTCAGCCAGTATTCGGCGTGGGCGGGTGCGTGGCGGCGGCGTAAAAAATCATCCGGCAGGCTTAACCTGCCCTGGTCGTCCGAAACGATTTTTGGCATGGCACGGCCTCATCCCCGTGGTGGACTGCTTTGGCAGAAGAAACATCCAATCGGCGGGCTGCGCCGGCGGCGCAAAGCCCGCAAGGCACGGGGTCAGGCTGTGCGCCTGCCCCGTGCCTGGTTGTGTTCCGGTCGGGTGCGAAGTGATTGGTTTACAGTTCGCCGTACACCGAATCCAGCGCCTCGTCGGGGATGTCGAAGACGGTGTTGTGCGGCGGCAGCGGTTCGGTCTTCATGAACTCGGGCATGCGGTCGCCTTCCTTGCCAATACCGGCGGCTTCGTTGAAGGCGCGCTCCACCTTGAGGATTGCACCGCCCTGTGCCAGGATGTCTTCGGCGGTCCAGTTGGTGCCGAGCACGCCGTTGACCTCGTCGATCATGCCCTGGTAGCCGCTGGAAATATCCAGAATGGCGAAGGCGATGAACAGACAGTGGCCGGAGGAATCGATGAAAGCAGTGGTGGCCTGGAAGGCGCGGCTGAGGGCCGCCTTGCCTTCGTTGGAGAGCGGGTCCTGTTTACCCATCACGCCCAGGATTTCGGGGGCGATGGTGTAGCCCGCGGTGTGGTCGGCGCCCTGCGTGGTGGTGGCATAGGTGATGCCGATGCCCTTGACGGCGCGCGGCTCGTAGGCTGGCATGGATTGTCCCTTGACCACCGGCACGCGGGCAACGCCGTAAGCGCGCCCGGTGGTGGCGGTGCCGGCGCCCAGGATGCGGCCCTGCGGGGTGCCTTTGCCCATCTCGTGGACGAGGTTGATGGCGCCCTTGCTGTCACCGAAGGGGATCACACCGGCTTCCATGGCCACGGCGATGGCTGTGCCGGTTTCGATCGTGTCCAGACCGTAATCGTTGCACAGCGCGTTGAGCACAGCCACATCGTCCAGCTTGTCGATACCGCAATCGGCGCCCAGCGACCAGGCGGATTCATATTCCAGGCAGGAGGTGATCTCCTCGCCTTTCTCGTCGTACACCGTATTGGAGCACTGGATGATGCAGCCCGGCGAGCAGGCGTGGTTGTAAATTTCCTTGCCTTTGCGGACTTTGTTACCCTCGAAGATGGCCTCGCCGGCGATGCGCGGCGCGCCTTCAAAGCGCCCGCTGGAGAAGTTGCGCGTCGGCAGGCCGCCGGCCTCGTTCATAATGTTGACCAGTACGGCCGTGCCGTAGGAATTGAGCGCGCCCTTCGGCTTGGTGATGGCGTGCGTGCGCAGCGCATCAATCATCTTCTTGCGGCCTTCCTCAAAGAGGGCCTTGTCGGCGATTGGCGTGCCGGGCGCGCCGGTGCGATCGAGGACGATGAACTTGACGCCCTTGGACGCCATCACAGCGCCCAGGCCGCCGCGGCCGGAATAGCGCGTCGGGCGCTTGTTCTGGTCGTTGAACACCACACCGGAATTGCTGTAGCCATGTTCGGCGGCCATGCCGATGCTGCACACCGACACCTTGTCGCCGTATTTCTTGTACATATCGGGGTAAACCGCGCTCAGCACCTTGCCGGTGTACTCGTTGGCATCAAAGAACTCCACGCCGGGCTTCCCGTTCCAGGTGATGGAGAGACCCCAATACTTGCCTTTCTCGGCTGGTTGACCTTCGAGGATCAACCCCTGGATGTTCATCACAGCCAGGTCCGCAGCCCAGGAAGTGCCTGCATTGGCTTCCTTAATGCCGCCGGTGAGCGGGGATTTACCGCCGACGGAAATACGCGCTGAGGTCGGCGCGCTGGTGCCGGTGGTATAGCCGGGCGAAAAGACCAGCTTGTTGCTGGGACCCAGCGCGTGGCATAACGGTGGAACCTCGGCGGCAACCACGTGCGAGGTTAGTCCGCGTCCGCCCAGAAGTTTATAGGCGGCGGGGGTCTCTTCCACCGTGTATGTACGATTGGTCATATTCACGCGCACAAAGTACATAGTGAACCTCCTCAAGAAACATGGATCGATGGAATTGGGTTGAACAGGGAGAAACGATCGGACGAGCCATGAGGGTGGGGTGTACCTGCCTCCTTTCTGTATCGGGCGGGGCCGAGACATGAAAAAATGCGCAAAGGGATTTCCAGCGAGGACATCGCCGGTCATCCGTCTCCTTTGCGCACTGGCAGGTGATGGGAATTGCTCCCCATACCCTATCGTTCATTTATCCCGGAGGGAATCAATGAATCGGAGATATTTAGTTTTCTAAATCCAGTTATATTATAAAGTTCTTTTGGGGAGGTTTCAATAGGCTGCACGCAAATGCCGCGCTATAATAAGGGATACCTTACAAACGGTAGAACGTATTCACCCATCCGAAACTCAATTTACCGGTACGCTTTTCGCAAAGGACGATGTCATGAACCTGTCGCATCTCCCCGGTCGGAAGGCTTTTTGCCTGGTTTTTGCCCTGGCGGTTCTGCTGGCGGCCTGCAGCCCGTCGCCGGAGCAGGTCGAGCCGCGCATTCTGGCCCAGGATGAGTTTGCCTACTGGAGCTGGGAGCCGGACAGTCCGCCGGCGGCGCCTGTCTGGTATTCGGTCTTGCCGCCGGAAGACCTGACCGAAAACTTCACCCTGGCCGGGTACAGCGGCGACATGGATGCCGTGACTGCGGATGAGGATTGGGACGAGGGCTGCCACTCGGACGCGCTGTGCACGCGCATTGTGTACGCGCCCGCCCAGGGAACGCGGGGCTGGGCCGGCAACCTGTGGGTGGATGTGCTCTATCCGCTGTATTCGCAAGGTGTGAACCTGGAAGCCGTCGGTCGCCTGACCTTTTGGGCCAAGGGCGACAAAGGCGGGGAGCGGGTGGAGTTTCGCGTGGGCGCTGCCGAAGGCGTCACCCCACAGCCAGCTTTCTCCAGCGGCGTGCTCACCCTGCAGCCCTTCTGGCAGCAATATTCCATTGAAATCACCGAACACACCCAATTGGATCATGTGTTCAGCGGGTTTATGTGGATTACGTCGGATAAACTGAATCCGGAAGGCTGTATTTTTTATCTGGACGATATGCAGTTCGAGTGATCGCACTTCCGTGACCGGCCGAAAAACCCTCATTGCAGTGTCATTCCTCGTTCAGGGAGGGATTCATGGAAAAACGCAAACGGCAGAAGCTGACCAGCGGCCAATGGGCGGCCATCGGCGCGGTTGGCGCGGCGCTCATCGGGGCCATCGCCCTGATCATTTCCTCGTTGATCCCGGAACCGGCAGTGCCGCTGCCGCCGACGCCCACCAGCACGCTCACCCCTGTGCCGACGCTCACGCCGCGCCCCACCCGCCTGCCCACCGTCACGCCCCTGCCCACCCTCCCGCCCAGCCCCACGCCGCCGGCCGGCAAACCCGCCGGTGACGATGATTCGTTCGCCGTCATTCAGGCGTATGATCCCTCGGGGTATATGGGGGACGTGGGTGACATTCGCGTGGCCAAACACGATGACGCGGTGCAATTTACCTACAATACGCTTGGAAGTGAACCGCATGAATGGGATTGGAAAAACAAGGACTGTCTGCCCAATTCAGCCCCGGCGCGTTTCAGCGGAGTGATGCTGCTGGATCCGCCCAACAACTGGGGGGTGGAGGAAGCCGGCGGGTATGACTTGCGCGGCTCCACCACGGTGACCTGGGAGGCGCGCAGCCTGAGTGGAAATGTCTATGTGGAGTTTATTATTGGCGGGGTGACGTGGCATTGGAAGCAGGAAGAAAAAACGCAATGCTGGGAAAAAGTACCCGTGCCCTATCCCGATTCGCTGCCGCGCCTGTCGCTGGGCATCAAACAGCTTACCGAAACCACGCAATCCTTCCAATTTGACCTGAGCCATCTCCCACCGGAGTATTTGAGAAAGGTGGTGGGGGCCTTTGGCTGGACGATCAGTTGGGCCGATAACGGCGTGCAGCAGGACCCGGCGGCGCCCAATTCCGCCCCGCTGCAACCGCGTGAAATGATCATCGAAGTGAGCCATGTGCGCTATGAAAAATAACCGGCACGCTCGCCTGGCCTGCCTCGTCGTGCTGCTGGGATGGATCCTGCTGGCGGGCTGCAAGCCGTCCGCCGCCGGCCCGACAGCGGCCTTGACGGCCACAACCGGGCCGTCCGCGCTCCCCCGGACGCCTTCCATCTCGCCTTCGCCTTCCCCCATCCCCTGGGCGGATCGATTGCCCACCCTGCGTTGGGTGGCCTACTCCCCGACGAATGCCGACCCCGACCGCGCCGTTGAGCCCACGCCGGAATCGATGCAGCAGGATTTGAAGGTGTTGCGTCAGGCGGGGTTTACCGGCCTGGTAACGTACAGCTCATCTGGTCAGACCGGCCGTTTGCTGCCTGAACTGGCCCGTGAAAGCGGGTTTGAGGGGTTGATCATCGGCATTTGGGACCCGACCAGCACAGAAGAACGCTCGGCGGCGATGGCGGCGGGGGACAACCCGATTGTGCTGGGCTATTGCATCGGCAACGAGGGTTTGCATAAGCGCTATGAACTGACCGATTTGACGGCGGCGATGGACGCGTTGAAAACCGCCACCGGGAAGCCGGTCACCACCACCGAAGAGATCGACGACTACAGCGATGCGGCTCTGCTGGCCCTGGGCGACTGGGTGTTTCCCAACGCTCACCCTTATTTCCACAATCAGATCGAACCGGCGCTGGCTGTGCAGTGGACCACAGCGGCGTATGCCGAGTTGCAGCGCCGCGCGGCGCGGTTGGTGATCTTTAAAGAAGTGGGTCTGCCCACCATGGGGGACGATGGCGGCGCCCTTTCGGAGGAGAACCAGGCGGCCTATTACCGCGAACTGGCGCAAACCGACGTCAAGTTTGTCTATTTTGAGGGGTTTGATCAGGCATGGAAGGTCAGCTTGCCGGTGGAGCCGCACTGGGGGATTTTTCGCGCCGACCGTTCGCCCAAATTGCTGGCGTACGAGCTGATGGGGATTCCCCCCGTTCCTACAGCCACGCCCGAAGACACCGATTTCTACGTGTACCGCGACATCGATTATCCCGGTAATCATTTTGCCCCCACCGGCTACATGGGGGATGCCGGCGACATAACCGTCGACCGCGCCTGGGCGGAGAACCCGCATTCGGGCGATACGGCGATCCGGATTGGGTATACCGCTGCCGGCACGGGATCGGTCAAATGCGGGGGTTACCGTCCGCCGTGCAAATGGGCCGGGGTGTACTGGCAGGAGCCGCCCAACAACTGGGGAACCGACGCGATCTACGGCGGGATGGGCTTTGATTTGACCGGCTATACCCGCCTGGCGTTTTGGGCGCGGGCCGATGCGCCGGTGCGGGCGGAGTTCAAGGTGGGTGGGATCATCGGTCCGTATGGCGACAGTTTGCGGTTTCCGCGTTCCGTGCTGGCTGAACTCACTCCCGAATGGCGGGAGATAACCATCGACCTGAAAGACGCCGACCTGTCGCACGTCATCGGTGGGTTTGCGTGGGTGGCCAATTGGGAGGAATCCCCGGATGGCGCTGTGATTTACCTGGACGATATTCGCTTTGTGAAGTGAGGGGGCGTGGCGGATTGGTGCGGCGCCGGCAGGACGGGCAGGGACGTTGGTAGATGGCGGGAAGTTGTGGGCGGATATCGAAGCTCAAGGCGCGCCGGGCAAATGGGCCATCCTGCGCACGCTTAAACGCCTGGCTTTCCCACCCGCTGGCTGATCGCCACACAGGTCACCGTGGAGTTTGTGCTTTTCTTGTTGATGTTTTCACCCCGGCCGGTTCGGGGCGATTCTGTCTCCCATATATCCCGAAAATATACCAGCTCCGGCCGGTTGTGCATTATACTCGGGACGCTCGGAGCAGATCATCGTCATGGAAACATTGTGGGTAAGCGGAATCAACGGTTTTACGGAGCTGGTCGTTGCCAGTCTCTCGCAATACGGCTTTGCGGCGCTGCTGTTTTTGACGTTCATCGGCTCGCTGGGCATCCCCTTTCCCGTCACGCTGGTGATTCTGGCAGCCGGGGCATTCACGCGTCAGGGCGCGCTGGATGTCCGCCTGGCGCTGCCGGCCTGCCTGGCCGGGGCGGCGCTGGCGGATAACGGTGAGTACATTTTGGGACGGCTGGCCGGGCGTTGGTTGAAACTGCGCTTCAGCGACAAGCCGGTTTGGCGACAGGCACAGGGGGTCATTCACCGCCAGGGCGGTTGGGCGATTGTGCTGACACGCTTCTGGCTGACCCCATTGGCCCCGGCGGTTAACCTGATCGCCGGCGGGCGTTATCCCTACGGCCGATTCTTGCTGCTGGATTTGTTGGGGCAGTGTTTATGGGTGCTGGCGTATGGTGGGTTGGGCTACATCTTCTTTGACCGCTGGCTGCAGGTGAGCCAAACACTGGGCGATTTTACCGGGGCTTCGGTGGCGCTGGTGTTTGTGGCGATTGTGGGAGCCCTGCTGCTGCGGAAGATTCGCAACCGGCGACGCGGGAGTTCCTTAGAGCGTTCCGATGGATAAGAAACAGGAAGAACACGGGTTGGGAGGACGGAGCGATGCGAGATTACTTGCGTTTCATCGATACCCATACGCCCGGGCCGCGCTGTGACGTGACCCCGTTGTTCGTCAACCCGCAGGCCTTTGCCGAGCTCATCGCCGACCTGTGCGCGCCCTTCCCGCCTGAGACGATTGACCTTGTTGCCGGAATCGATGCGTTGGGGTTCATCCTCGGTGCGGGCATGGCGCTGCGCCTCGGCAAGGGTTTTCTGCCCATCCGCAAGGGCGGCAAACTGCCGGTGATGACTGCCGCCGAGCCATTTGTGGATTACACCGGTCTGCACAAAACGCTGGAGGTGCGCGAGGACAGTCTCCGGCCTGGCCTGCGCGTGCTGCTGGTGGACGAGTGGATGGAGACCGGCGCGCAGATGCAGGCGGCGGTGAATCTGATCGAGCGGCAAGGCGGAGTGGTGGCCGGTATTGCCACAATCAACGTGGACCTCAATCCGCTGACCGAGCGCCTGCGCCAGACGTATGCGCTTCATTCACTGTGGGTGGACATGGAATAATCACCCCGGCGGCGAAGGCCAAACGGACGACGGCGGGGCTGTGGCTCTGTGTTATCCCTGGAATTATCCAAATAATATTGATAAACTTGGTCAATTTATGGTATGCTGGTTGCACATTGACCGATCAGGAGACCCGTGCCGTGAAACCGATCATCCCGTTTTTATGGTTTGACCATCAGGCTGAAGAAGCCGCCCGGTTCTACACGTCCATTTTTCCCAACTCGAAAATAGAGAGCATCGCCCGTTACAGCGAAGGCGGCCCGATGCCTGCCGGCACGGTGATGACCGTGACCTTCACCCTCAACGGGCAGGAGTTTACCGCGCTAAATGGCGGCCCGTATTTCCAGTTTTCGCCGGCGATTTCGTTTTATGTGCCGTGCGAATCACAGGATGAAGTGAATGTCTACTGGGAGAAACTTGGCGCGGGTGGCACCTATGAGCAGTGCGGCTGGCTGAAGGATCGCTACGGCATTTCCTGGCAGATTGTGCCCACCCTGCTCGGCCGGCTGCTCGGCGACCCGAACCCGGCCAAAGCCGCCGCGGTGACTCAGGCCATGCTGCAGATGGTCAAGCTGGAGTCTGCCGAACTGCAGCGCGCTTACGACGCGGCCTGACGCCGGCTGAATCTGGAGCGTGCCGGGGGTCAAACGGCCCGCTGGTTTTTTCACCGGCGGTAATTTCATGCGGATAAATTCCCGTTGACATGCGGGTTGGTATAATGAGAGAAGGTCCCAGACCGCTCCCATGAATCCGATCCCTGAAGCCGCATCGTTTGAAAGCGAAAGCACTTACCTGTCCACGCTGGCCAAAAAGCCGCTGCTGCGTGCGTTGGGTTATTTGCTGCGCCGGGCCGTCACCATCGGTCTGACGATCGTCGCCGGAATTTTCATCGCCGTGGTGATCGCCAACCGTGGCGGCATGCTGGATAAAGCCATCCGTGCCCAGATTGACCGTCAGATGTATGCCTACGGCCTGGGTTTTTTGGAAGATCTTACGCCCGAACAGCAGGCTCAACGCGCCGGGTTGGAACGGGCGTCCGGGTTGTCGTTGTCGTTCTGGCCCAAGCATATCCTTTATACCGTGCGCTCACTGCGCATGGATTGGGGCGATGTCACCGATCAGATCAAATTCCTGTTGTACCAAAAAACCGAAGCGGGTGAGGTGGGCACGCTCAACAGCCGCACGATCATCCTGGCGCGCCTGCCCAACACCCTGCTGCTGGCGGGCACCGCTTACCTGCTGCTGACGCTGCTGGGCTTGCCGCTGGCGTTGTATCTCAGCCGGCACGAAGGCGGACGGCTGGACCGCCTGCTGGGGGTTCTCACGCCGCTGTCGTCGGTGCCGAGCTGGGTGCTGGGCGTGCTGCTGGTGCTGGTGTTTGCCGCGCAACTCCGCCTGTTCCCGGCGGGCAAGATGTATGGCCTGCTGCCGCCGCAGACCACCGCTGAAGCCGTTCTGACCGTGGCCTACCACATGGTGCTGCCCGTGCTGGCGATTGTGCTCAGTCTGGTGTTTCAGATGATTTTCAACTGGCGCACCTACCTGCTGATCTATTCGGAAGAGAATTACGTCATTCTGGCGCGCGCCAAAGGCCTGAAGCAGTCCGCGGTGGACCTGCAATACATTCTGCGCCCGGTGCTGCCCTATATGCTCACCAGCCTGGTGCTGACACTGGTGGGGTTCTGGCAGACGCTCACCGCGCTCGAGTTCTTCTTCCAATGGCCGGGCATCGGCAAGCTGTTTGTGGATGCGCTGCCCAACTTCCACAGCGAGAGCATGTACTCCGGGGAGATGAGCCTGGTGGTGGGGGTGGTGGTGCTGTTCGCCTATCTGCTGGGGGTGGCGGTTTTCCTGTTTGATTTCCTGTATGTGCTGGTCGACCCACGCCTGCGCGCTGGAGCCAACGGCGCGGCGGAACTGAACGTGGCCGGAAGCGGCCAACGTCGCCGGGGCTGGCCGCGCATACGCTTTGTGCGGCGTGCGCGTCGACCGATTGAATGGCGGGTGTTTGCCGATGATTTACGCCGCACCGCGCAGCGAGTCGGACGCGAACTGCGCCGCGAGCCGCTGGCCATGCTGGGATTGGCGCTGGTCAGCCTGCTTGTGCTGCTGGCGATCGCTGTGTCGATTGTGATTCCCTATGAACCGGTTGGGCGGCTGTGGAGCGAATCCAACCTGACCGGACGCCCGACACGCGCGCGATTGGCGCAGCCGCTGTGGGTCAACTGGTTCCGCAAGGTTGACTTGCCGCCCACGTTTGTGCTGGGCGGCGCCGGCGGCACGGCCTACAAACAGGTGACAATGCAATCGGCGGAGATGAGTCGGGTGGAAATTGAATTTAATTTCGATTTCCCCTACAGCGAGTTTCCGGCCGATATGGTTCTGTACCTCTCTTCGAATTATGCCACCAAAGCCCCGCTGGTCGCGCTGACCTGGATCACACCGGATGGGCGTGAGATTAATTTAAAAAACGCCACGGTGGCCGCCGACCTGAATTATGCCTTTGAGGACAACGTGCCGATGACCCGCCTGCTGAGAGAAAATCCGGCCTGGAAGACGTGGGTGGTTACCAGCGGCAACGACAAAACCCCCGGATATCAACTGCTGTTTGCCGGCCCGCGCGCCGGGAGCGCCGCGCCGCAGCCCGGCCTGTACACGCTGCGGGTGAACGGGTATGTGTTTGAACCCGACAGCGATATTGACGCGCAGTTGGTGGTTTTTGGCAAGGTGGAAGGCTGGGCCGGCACGGACTACATGCGGCGCGACCTGATCGTGCCGCTGCTGTGGGGCCTGCCATTCGCACTGCTGATTGGCGTGCTGGGGGCGGTGTTGACTGCGGTGGTCTCTTTGATTCTGGCGGCGGCGGCGGCCTGGTTGGGCGGCTGGGTGGATGCGCTGGTGCAGCGCCTGAATGAAGCCAACCTGGTGCTACCGGTCATGGCCATTGGCGTACTGCTGTATTCTTATTACAACCTGAATCTGTGGCTGATTTTGGGCCTGATTGTGGCTCTCAACATCTTTGGCAGCCCCACCAAGGCCTTCCGCGCGGCGTTCCTGCAGGAAAAACAGGCCGGTTATATCGAAGCGGCGCGTGTGTACGGCGCCGGCGATGGGCGAATCATCAGCGGGTATCTCTTGCCGCGCATTCTGCCGGTGGTCATTCCACAGATCATCATTCTGATTCCCAATTTCTTCTTCCTGGAAGCCACGTTGGCGATTTTCAACATCAGCGACCCGCGCTATCCCACCTGGGGGCGGGTGGTGTTTTCGGCACTGCGTTACGGCGCGGCCTACGGCTCACAATTCTGGGTGTTGGAACCGATCGCGATGATGCTGATCACCGGGTTGGCGTTCGCGCTGCTGGGGCTGGCGCTCAACCGCGTGCTCAACCCGCTGCTGCGAGACGTGTAACGGCGGGTGAGTTTTCCTCCACGGTGGACGCGGATGGGCAACGCCCGGAACAGGCCGTGATGAATCATCCAGCCCCGGAAGGATACCCTTCGGGGCTGGATGTTTGGAGCGGGAAAAATTAGAAGTGGTCGACGACGGTGATGCCGGTGCCTTTGAAATCGTGCATTTCGGCAAAAGCCGCCGGCGATTCATCCAGGCGGATGCGCTTGCCGATCAGCTTTTCGGGGTGCAGCTTGCCGGCCTGAATCATCTCGAGCATATCGGGATAGCGGTAGGCCTGCATGCCGTGGCTGCCGTAGAGTTCCAGTTCCCAACCAATGACGCGATCCATCGGGATGGCCGGGCGCGACTGGTCGGCGAGCATCAGGCCGACCTGCACGTGCTTGCCGCGTTTGCGCAGGCCCGCGATGGAGTTGAAGCAGGTGGTGGGGTGGCCGAGCGCGTCAATCGACACGTGCGCGCCGCCGCGGCTGATATCCATGACGGCGGCCGGCACATTGGGTACCCTGGCGGCGTTAATCACCGCGGCTGCACCCAGCGAGCGGGCGAATTCCAGTTTTTCATCGTTGATGTCGATGCCAATCACGTTGGCGCCCAGCGCGTTGGCGATCATAATGGCCGAGAGGCCCACGCCGCCGCAGCCGTGCACCGCCACCCACTGCCCCGCCGATACCTGACCCTGCGCCACGACCGCGCGGAACGAGGTGGCAAAACGACAGCCCAGGCTGGCCGCGGTGACGAAGTCCATTGTTTCGGGCAGGCGCACCAGGTTGGCGTCGGCGCGGTCGATGGCGACGTACTGGGCAAACGAGCCCCAGTGGGTGAAGCCGGGCTGGAACTGGTGATCGCACACCTGCTGGTTACCGGAGACGCACTGCGGGCAAGTGCCGCACGCACACACAAACGGCAGGGTCACGGCGTCGCCCACTTTCCACAGGCTCACCTCGCTGCCCACGGCCGAAATTACGCCGGCCAGCTCGTGCCCGGGCACATGCGGCAGGCGGATGTCGGGATCGTGGCCCATCCAGCCGTGCCAGTCGCTCAGGCACAGGCCGGTGGCTTTCACTTCAATCACCACGCCGCCGGGGGTGGGGGTGGGATCGGGGACGCTTTCAATGGCCATTGGGCCGGCGAACTGTTCGTACAGCAGGGCTTTCAAAGGGACCTCCGAGGGGAAAATCGGGCCGCGGGTGCGCCGCAGCCGCCTGTGACGATCATCTTACAACGCTTTGCCGCATCCGGCAAGGCGGCGCGGGCGGAAAAATGGCTTTTGCGCGCATCGCACCAACCGGGAGGAAGCGTCAGCCAAAGCCTCTTACGAAGTGCCAGTATAATGGAAACGGCGCGCGGTCCATCGGTCCTACCTTACATCGCGGCGCACATCCTGTTCACCGATTGGAATGGACATGAACCAACCTGCCTCTATCGACAATGAAGCTGTTTCCATGAAAGGACTGTATCGCATCGGCGCCGTCGCCGCGCTCATCGGCGTGGTCGTCATGGTTTTCCAGATTGTGATCTACGTCGCCTGGCCCCCGCCGGGCACGGTGGAAGGATTTTTTGCCTTGTTTCAGGAGAACCCCTTGTTGGGGTTGCTCAGCCTCGATTTGCTGTATATCCTGAACAATACCCTGCTGGTGCCCATCTACCTGGCGCTCTATCTGGCCATCCGGCGATTTGCTCCGTCGGCCACGCTGATCGCGCTGCTGCTGGGCTTGCTGGGGATCGGCGCGTACTACGCTTCGACCATTGCGTTTGAGATGCTCTCGCTGAGCGGCGCATACACGGTGGCGGCGGGTGAAGCCCAGCGCACCGCGCTGCTGGGCGCGGGCGAGGCGCTGCTGGTGGTGTACAAGGGCAGCGCGTTCAACGTGTATTATGTTCTGAACGCTGTCGTTCTGCTGGTGTTTTCGGTGGTCATGCTGCGCAGCCCGGTTTTCAGCCGTGCCACGGCCATCTGGGGGCTGGCGGCCGGCGTGCTGATGACCATCCCTTCTTCCGCCGGGATGATCGGCATGGTCTTTGCGCTGGCGTCGCTCGCGCCCTGGGCGGTGTTTTCGCTGCTGTTTTCACGAAGACTGTTTCAGTTGGCCCGGTGAGCGGAGGAATTGCGCCGTTGCCGAATGGTAACGTGGGACCGGGTGCCAGGTTCGACCGGACGGAATCCGTTCGCCATTGCCCCGGCGGGCGCCGGCCATGAAGAGAATAAGATGCAGCGCGCTTCTTCACGGAGAAGCGCGCTGCATTGTGCTTTTCATACCCTCAGGCGGGCGGGGTGCTCTCGTCGGGCAACTGCTTGTCCAGCGCGGCCGAAAGGTTGGCCAGTTGCAGCTCCAGGTCTTTGACCTCCAGTTCGGCTGTTTCCGCCCGCTTCTGCAGGGCGGCGCGATCGCTTTCCAATGCGGCCAGTTTCTTCTTCTGGCCGGCGCCCGTCCATTTGCGGCGCACCAGGCCGGGCAGCGATACCAGAACGCTGATCAGCACGCCGGTCAGCAGGGTGAGCAGTAGAACCAGGGCCAGCGAGCCGTGGATGCTCCAGAACAGAAACGTGACCGTCACCGCGGCGGTGTTCTGGAGCGCAAAGACCACCGCCACAACGGCAATCAGCAGGGCAATGATGATGAAAATTTGCATGGGAAATCCCTCCCAGGAGATGTCTTCATTTTAGCCGGTTTTGATGCGCCCGCAAGTGGCGGCCAATCCGTTTGTTGAATTTAACCCAACGCGACGGTATAGTAGTATTGTCAACCACCGGCACGCGCATTGCACATGCCGCGGCGGTTGCCGCGAACGAACGGCAAGAATCAGTTCGACTGGCGGGGGTGAATGAGACAGCCCGCATCGTTGATCCATCCTTTCACAGGTTGCAACCCACATCCGCCCCGAGCCCGGTGAGGTATCACCATGGACATTCGAAACGGCGGAGACCCGGAAAAGGTGCTGCGCGATTGGCGCCTTACCATCGTGAATGGTTTTTTGACCATCGTGGCCATTGCGGCGGTTCCGGCGCTGGTGCCCATCGTGATTTCCGCCACCTCACAGCCGGAGAATCTGCTCACGGCGGTTGGCTTTTCCGTGCTGGTGCTGATCCTGTTTGCCCTAGCTGTCTTCCGTCGAATTGATTACCGCGCGCGCCTGGGGGTATTCATCCTGATCGGATACGCCGCCTGCGTCATCAACCTGACGCTATCCAACCTGCGCGGCGCCGCCCCGCTGTACCTGCTGGTGCTGCCCATTCTTGGGCTCATCCTGCTTGGGCGCCGCGGCGGCATCGGGCTGACGCTGTTTAGCGCGCTGCTCGCCATCCTCACCTTTGCTCTGACCCAACTGGGGTATTTGAGTTACACCCCGGTCTTTACTTCACCGTGGAACGGCTTTACCACCACGCTGATGTTTCTGGCGGCGGCCATGGCGCTGCTGGTGCTGTTTTACCAATTCCAGGAGCGCATGATTGACCGGGAGCGGCTGGCGCAGGCGGAATTGAGGCACGCCCAGGGCCTGCTGGAGGAGCAAAATGCGGCGCTGGAGCGCAAAGTGACCGAGCGCACAGCCGAATTGCAGCGCAGCAATCAGGAGCTGGCCATTCTCAACAGCGCCGGCGATACACTGGTGCGAACGCTGGACATTCGCACGATGGTGCGCCTGATCGGTGATAAGATCCGTGAAATCTTCAGCGCCGATTCGGTTATGATCATGCTGTTGGACCGGCAAACGAACCTGATCCAGGTGCCGTATGAATACGATCACAACGAGGGCGGGTATATCGATTTTGTGGAGCCGTTCCCACTCGGAACGGGCGTTTCATCCAAAGTGCTTCTTACACACCAGCCGCTGCTGCTGAACACGCTGGATGAGGAGATCGCCAACGGCGCTTATTTCCCACCGGAGATCATCGCCAAAGGGTCCCGGTTCTACAGCCAATCCTGGCTGGGCGTGCCCATCCTGGTGGGTGAGCAGTCCGTGGGGCTGGTTGCCCTGGCGGATGGCAAGCCGTACGCCTTCAACGACAATCACCTGCGCCTGTTGCAGACCCTTTCGGCAAACATGGGGGTGGCGGTGGAAAACGCCCGGCTTTTCCAGGCCGAGCAGCAGCGCGCCGCCGAACTGGCGATCATCAACAGCGTGCAGGCGGGTCTGGCGTCTCAACTGGATATTCAGGCCATTTATGAGCTGGTGGGCGATAAGATTCGCGAAGTGTTCTCGGCGAACACGGTGGTGCTGGCCACATTTGACCTGGAAAAGGGGTTGATGCACCGCCATTACGTCATTGAGCGGGGGGTGCGCTATTTCATGGACCCGCTGCCCATTTCTGCCGTCTGGCGCAATTTTCTACAAATGGGAATGACGCAATTGGTCAACCACCATTTCCTGGAGTTTATGCAGCGGATTGACCCGGATTTTACCATCCCCAGCGGCGAGATCCCCAGGAGCGTGCTGGCGGTTCCGCTGAAAATCAAAGGAAAGCTCTCCGGCGTGATCAGCCTACAGGATGTTGACTGCGAATATGCGTTCAGCGATTCGGATGTGCGCCTGCTGGAAACTCTGGCCAACAGCCTGAGTGTGGCGCTGGAAAACGCACGCCTGTTCGCCGAAACGCAGCAGCGCAACGCCGAACTGGCGGTGGTGAACACGGTCAGCGCCGCGCTGACCAGCGAATTGGACCTTTCCGCGCTGATCCGCTTGATTGGCGAGCAGGCCCGTTCGATTTTCAAGGCGGATATTGCCTATGTGGCTCTGTTGGACGAAGCCCAGGGGCAGATCAAGTTCCCCTACACCTTTGGCGAAGAGCTTCCGGCCATGCCCTATGGCGAGGGGCTGACCAGCCGCATTCTGCAAACCGGCAAACCGCTGCTGATCAACCGGGAGCTGGACCGCCAGCTGCTGGAGGTGGGCGCTGCGGTGGTTGGCCAAAAATCGCAATCCTACCTGGGTGTGCCCATTTGCCTGAGTGGTCAGGCGGTAGGGGTGCTCAGCGTGCAGTCCACCCACGAAGAAGGGCTGTTTGGGGAGAATGATTTACACCTGCTGACCACCATTGCCGCCAATGTAAGCATCGCCCTGCAGAACGCGCGCCTGTTCAGCGAGCTGCAAAGCCAGAAGAAGTTTTCGGATACGCTGATTTTGACCAGCCCGGTGGCGATTGTGATTTTGGACAAGGACAACCGGGTGATCTCCTGGAACCCGGCCGCTGAACGATTGTTTGGCTATGCCCCCGAAGAAGCCGCCGGTAGGTATATTGTCGATCTGGTGTCCGACGCCGAAACGCGCGAGCAAGCGCTGGAATTTGCGGTTCAAATCAACCAGGGGCGCGCGGTGCATTCCTTTGTCCGGCGGCGCTGCAAAGACGGGCGTAGGTTGGAGCTTGAATTGTTTGCCGTGCCGGTGGTCTTTGAGGAAAAGCAGGTAGGCACGTTCGCCATTTATCACGATATCACCGACCTGAAGCACGCCGAGGCCGCCATCCTGGAATCGGAGCGCCGCCTGTCGGATATCATCAACTTCCTGCCGGACGCCACACTGGTGATTGACCGCGACAACCGCGTGATCGCCTGGAACCGTGCCATTGAGGAAATGACCGGCATTCCGGCGGCCGACATGCTGGGAAGAAGTGATTATGAATACGCCCTGCCGTTTTATGGGGCCCGGCGGCCGATTTTGATCGACCTGGTGCTGCTGCCGCGCAAGGACTTTGAGAAGCGCGAATATGCCAAAATTGCCCGCTCCGGTGAAACGCTGAGCGGCGAGACCTACACGCCGGGGCTGAAAGGCGGCGCGCGCTATTTATACGCCACGGCCACCCCATTGCATGACGGTTCCGGCAACATCGTCGGAGCGATTGAAACCATCCGCGATATCACCGAGCGCAAACATGCCGAGGAGGAGCTGCGTAAAGCCAAAGAGGCGGCCGACGCCGCCAACGCCGCCAAGAGCGCGTTCCTGGCCAACATGAGCCATGAGCTGCGCACGCCGCTCAACGCGATCATCGGATTCAGCCGCATTGTGCGCCGCAAATCTGAAGGATTGATCCCGGAGAAACAAACCGAAAACCTGGACAAGGTGCTGACCAGCGCGGAACATTTGCTCAATTTGATCAACACCGTGCTGGATATTGCCAAGATTGAAGCCGGGCGCATGGACGTACTTGCCGCTCATTTCCGCATTGGCGCGCTGATCGACCTGTGCGCCAACACAACCCAACCACTGCTTCAGCCGGAGGTCGTGTTGGAAAAGAGGGTGGACGAGAGCCTTAACCTGGTTTATTCCGATCAGGACAAGATTCGCCAGATTGTGCTGAACCTGTTGAGCAACGCCGCCAAGTTCACGCACCACGGGCGCATCCTGCTGGCCGCCGTGCGCGACGGTGATGACCACCTGCGCATCTCCGTCTCCGATACCGGCATCGGCATCAGCCCCGAAACCCTGCCACGCCTGTTCAGGGAATTTTCGCAGGGTGACGCCGGCACCACCCGCCAGTACGGCGGAACGGGACTGGGGCTGTCGATCAGCCGCAACCTGGCGCGTTTGCTGGGCGGCGACTTGACCGTGCAAAGCGAGCCGGGCAAAGGCTCGACCTTTACCCTGCTGCTGCCGCTGGAGTATCGCGGCAAGGCGCAGCCGGTGGCTGAACCCGGCGTGCCCGCCGCGAGCGGGGAAACGGCACCCGAAACCACGGTTGCGCCCGCGCGCAAACGCATTTTGTTGATCGACAGCGACCCGGATGCGCAGTACCTGCTGCAGGAAAGCCTTTCGCCGGAGGAATTTGGGATCCTCAGCACATCCAACGGCGCCGAGGGTCTGGAATGGGCGCGCAAGGAACATCCGCAGGCCATTCTGCTGGATATTCTGATGCCCGAGAGCGACGGCTGGCAGATTCTCCATGACCTCAAATCGGGCACGGAAACGGCCACCATCCCGGTCATTTTGCTGACCATTGTGGACCACAAGGCGCTGGGTTTTCGCCTTGGCGCGGCGGCGTACCTGCTCAAGCCGCTGAACCCGGCCGAAGTGATCGATGCCATCCGGCGCGTGACCGCTCACTCTCCCGCGGCGCAGAAGCGGGTGCTGGTGGTGGATGACGATCCGCATGTTGCTGATATGCTCGGCCAACTGCTCCCCGAGTCCGAGTTTATCCTGGATTCCGCGCCGGACGGGGCTTCCGGTCTGGCGGCGGTGAACAACAACCGGCCCGATATCCTGCTGCTCGACATCATCATGCCGGTGATGGATGGATTCGCCGTGATTGAGAACCTGCGCGGCGACCCTGCCACGCGCGATCTGCCCATCATCGTGCTCAGCGCCAAGGAGTTTTCGGCGGTGGAGTTCGACCGGCTGAAAGTATCGGTGGCTTTGGTGATGCACAAGCAAAATCTGGCGGGGGTGGACCTGGCGGGTGAGATTCACAAAGTGCTGGGAGATTAACCCGCCGCGTGGAGCGTCCGGCGAAGGAAAGGGTGGTGGGGCGTGAAAACCATTTTAATCGTTGAAGATCTCGACCTGAACATTGATCTGCTCACGCAAATTCTGGAAGAGCGGTATGCCCTGCTGATCGCCAAAGAGGGGGGGCAAGGCCTTGCGATGGCCGCGCAGAACGGGCCGGACCTGATTCTGATGGATATTTCCCTGCCCGACATGGACGGTTTTGAGGTGGTGCGCGGTATTCGCCGCATGTTTGCCCACCTGCCGATCATTGGCCTCTCGGCGCACGCCATGCGCGGCGATGCCGAGCGCGCCCTGGCGGCGGGTTTCACCGATTATCTGACCAAACCGGTGGATGAAGACCTGCTGCTCGGCAAAATCCATACCTATCTGGGGGAAGACTGAGATGCCCGCTGCCAAAATTTTGATCGTGGACGACCAGCCGTTCAACATCGATTACCTGGAGCAGGAGCTGGAGGAAGCGCAGTACACCACGCTTTCAGCCGCGGACGGGCGGGAGGCGCTGGAGAAAGTGCGCGCCGAACCGCCCGACCTGATTCTGCTGGATATGATGATGCCGGTGATGGACGGCTTTGAAGTGCTCGCGCGGCTCAAGGCGGATGCAAACACGCGCGAGATTCCCGTGATTGTCATTTCCGCCAGCCGCGATCTGGGCAGCGTGGTGAAGGGGATTCAACTGGGGGCCGAAGATTATTTACCCAAGCCGTTTGAGCCGGTGCTACTGCATGCGCGCATCTCATCCTGCCTGGAGAAGAAACGCCTGCGCGATATGCAGCAGTTGTATCTGAAGAGCCTGGAGCGCGAGTTGAGCATCGCGCGCGAGATTCAAAGGAGCTTTCTGCCCGCCGAACTGCCCGGTGTGGCCGGATGGGAGATTGATGTGTGGTTTGAGGCCGCGCGCGAAGTGGCCGGCGATTTTTACGATGCTTTTCTTTTGCCGGACGGCTGCCTGGCCTGCGTGGTGGGCGATGTTTGCGGAAAAGGCGTGGGCGCGGCGCTGTTTATGTCGCTGTTCCGCAGCCTGATCCGCGCCACGGCCACCACCGACGCGTTTGGCGGGGGCATCCCGGTGCTGCGGCCCGATGAGCGCCTGCGCCATGTGGTGACGTTCACCAACCAGTATGTGGCAGAAACGCACGACAACGACAATATGTTTGCCACGTTGTTTTTGGGCATCATTGAGCCGCAGACGGGCCGGATGGTGTACGCCAATTGCGGCAACGAGCCGCCGCTGGTGCTGGACGCCGCCGGCAAGGTGTTCGCTCTTCCCCCCACCGGGCCGGTGCTGGGGGTGTTTGCGGATGCCGTTTTTGGCGTGGCAGAGATTGACTTACCCGAATCATCACTGCTGCTGTCGTTCACCGATGGGATCGTGGATGCGCTCAACGCGCAGCAGGAGGCGTTTGGCATGCGGCGCCTGATCCCGCTGTTGAACGCCAACGAACCCCCGGCGGCGCTCTTGCGGCGCGTGCAGCAAGAGATGCGTCAATTTGTCGGGCCGGCCGACTCGTTTGACGACATTACCGTTCTGGCTGTGCGCCGTTCGCCACCCAGGCCATAATGCCTTCCGGCAGGCGATAAAGTTGGGGCGGAATCCGTATAATAAAGACAGGACCTTATTCTGGTTTCAGCGGGGGTTGCGCCAATGGACAAGAAAAATGGTTTTACCCGCTTTTTGGCCGTTGCAGGCACGGCTCTGCTCTGGCTGGTGATTTTGGCGCCGGTCGTCTTCTCAGCGATCCGGTGGATGCGCGCCCGGATGTTCAATTTTGATTTTCTGATGTACGCCGAACTGGGCCTGCTGGTGCTGGGCGCGGCGCTGATGCTGCTGTGGGCCGCGCTGCGCGCGCACAAATACGGCGCGCTGATCGGCGGGCTGCTGGCGCTGGCGGTGGTGGCAGTGGTGGCCAGCCAGGGGGTGGCCGTGGCCACCGGGCTGGCGTCCGGTGCGGTGGAAGCTGCCGGCTGGCCGTGGATTCTCACCCTGGGATTGATCGTGGTGTATGACCTGGCCGTGGTGGCCCTGGGCCTTGCCGGAATCCTGCTGGTGCGCGCCCTGTACGCCAACCCGCCCGGAACCAACGTGCCCCTGCCCGGCTAATCGACGCGGGATGCGGTGTTTCACGCTATAATGCACCCGTAGCGGGAGGAGATGCTTTGGACGCTCTGGGAATATTTTCTGCATTTGGTTTGTCGGCCAGCGCCGGTTTGAATGCGTACATACCTTTGCTGGTGGTAGCGCTGTTGGGCAAATTTACCAACTTGATTCAACTGGAAGAGCCGTGGAGCGCGTTGACCAGTTGGTGGATCATCGGCCTGCTGGCCGTGCTTTCATTGATTGAGTTCTTTGCCGATAAAATCCCGGCCGTCAACCATGTGAACGATATCATCCAATCGTTCGTACGTCCGGCGGCCGGCGCGATTGTCTTCGCCGCCAGCGCCCGGGCCATCACTCATGTGAATTCCATTCTGGCGTTGGGGTTGGGGCTGCTGGTGGCGGGCAGTGTGCACGGCGTGAAGACCCTGGCGGTACGCCCGGCGGTGACGGCCACCACGGCGGGCGCCGGCAACGTGCCGGTGAGCATGCTGGAAGACACTGTCTCGACGGTCGTTTCGATCGCGTCGCTGGTGGTGCCGGTGCTGGTGGCCTGCCTGATGGTGATGTTCACCGCCTGGGTGATCTGGCTGCTGTGGCGGCGCGCCAATCGCGAATCCAAACCACCGCGCGGCGCCGGATAATTAAAGGGAGACCGTATGAGCCGGATATTGGAGAAAACGCGATATTTGAGCCTGATCGGCGCCGCCTCGCTGCTGCTGGCTTCTGCCGCGGCGTTCGGCTGGGGAGCTATTAAGACCTACCACACCCTGGCGCTGATCATCCAGAGTGCCGGTAAGGATGAATTCATCGCCGTGGCGTTGATTGAGCTGGTGGACAGCTTCCTGATCGCTACCGCGCTGTTTATTTTCTCGGCCGGATTGTACGAACTATTTGTCCGCGATCTGAACATGCCGACCTGGATGGAAGTGCGTAACCTGCACGATCTGAAAAGCAAGCTGAGCGGAGTGATTGTGTTGGTGATGGTGGTTAAATTTCTGGAGCATCTGGTGAAGTGGCAGGACGCCATGGATTCGCTGCTCTTTGCCATTGCCGTGGGGGTGGTGTCGGCGGCGTTGATCGCGCTCAATCACTTTGGCGGCACAGAATAGCGCGCAACGGCGCTTGAATACATAACAGATCCAAGGGGCGGACCGATGATATCGTTTGGCTTTACCCCGGGCGGGGAAGACTACCGCAAATCGTTTCAAACGTACTACCGGGAGAACTGGATCCCCAGCATTCTCTTTCCGGTGTACATCTTGCTGGTCGGCATTTTTCTGTTCATCGCCGGCTCGTACGGCACGTCCGGTTTGGGAAACACCCTGTACTTCGGATTGTTTTTCGCTTTTGTGGCGGTGTTTTATGTGCTGTTCGTGTTTGTGATCAACCCCCGGATCATCGCGGCGCGGGCGGCAAAGGACGAGCGCATGAGCAGCCCGGTTCAATATGAGGTGACGGACGAGCAGATGGTGGTACGCACCACCTTTTCCGAGATCAAAACCGATTGGGGGCAGTTCCAGAAAGTGATCGACGGCAAAGAGGTCATCCTGCTGCTGCACCACGGCAATGTGCGCCTGTTCCAGTTCATCCCCAAACGGGCGTTTGCCTCGCCGGACGATGAGCGCGCGTTCGTCGAACTGGCCCGACGCAAGGTGGTGCCGGCCCAATCGCGCTTCGATTGGAGCAATCCGGCGTTTCGAATGGCTGTGATCGGTGGTTTGATCTTTCTGGCGCTGATCTGCCTGATCACATCCTGGTCTTTTTTATCGTTCTAACCGGAAGGTACCCGTGGAAATCGCTTTGTGGATTGTGCAAGCCGTGCTGGCCGTCAAGCTGCTGACCGCGGCGATCTCGCACACGCTGGGGCAATCGCGCCCGGTGGTGCAGAGCGCAGCGGCCAAAATGGGCGCAGGCGCGCGACCGATGTTGGGCGCGTCGGGCGTGCTGATGCTGGCCGGCGCGTTGGGCCTGGTGCTGCCCGGCCTGCCGGGCGGGGATGAGCGCATCACCGCGCTGGCGGCGACGGCCATGGCGGTGGCGCTGTTAGGCTCCATCCCGTTCCATCTGCGCAGCCGTGAGACGCCCAATGTGTATGTCAGCGTCATTCTGGCGGCGCTGGCGGTGTTTGTGGCGGTGGGCCGCTGGGGCGGTTGAACGGCGGCTGCCCCTGGATGGATTTGATAAGACGTTCCTGCGGGAGCGTCTTTTTTGTCGTCTTTCCATCACAAACCTTATACAAACCTTTGGCGATACGTGCCAATCCCCCCTATAATCAGGATGTCATCATTTGGGATATTCAGGAGACCCATGGCTAAAAAACAACACCTTAATTTTCGCCGCAGCGCGCCCGATCTGACGCTGCACAATACCGCCGGCGAGCCGGTGCGGTTGTCCAGCCTGTGGCAAAAGCGCCCATTGCTGCTGGCTTTCACGCGTCACTTTGGCTGCACGCAGTGCAAGGAAATGCTGGATGAGCTGGTGGCCGGGCGCGAACGGATCGAACAGGCCGGGTTGAACATCGCCGTGGTGATGCAGGCCCCGCCCGAGGCGACCGCCGCTTTTGCCGGGCGTTACGCGCCCGGTTTGCTGTGCCTGGCCGACCCGCAGCGCGCCGCTTACGAGGCTTACGGCCTGGAGCGCGGCAATCTGTTCCAGACCTTCCTTAACCCCAGGGTGTGGTCGGCGGTGGCGCGCGCGCGGCAAAAAGGCTACGAAGTGGAACCGCCGCCGCCCGGACAGGACGCCATGCAGATGTCCGGCACGTTCATCATTGGCACGGACGGGCGCATTGCGCTGCCGTATTACTACGATCACATTGCGGATCACCCGCCGCTGGATTTGCTGCTGAGCGGTGTGCTTTCCACCCGCTGGGATCAATCCTTCGACGGCCCGGTGGGTTCGGGCGTGAACGAATAATTTTTGAACTTATCGAGGAGCCAAATTATGAAGAAGACTGTGGTATTGATCCTGACCGCCGCCGCGCTGCTGGCGGCCTGCAGCCCTGCAGCGACCGAAGCGACGGTGGAACCGACTGCCGCGGCGCCCGCCGCGCTGATTGCCGAGGGGCGGTTGCTGCCGGTGAACTGGCTGGACCAATCCTTTGGCCTGCCGGGACAGGTGGCCGAAGTGTTGGTGAAAGACGGTGAAACCGTGACCGCCGGGCAAACGCTGGCCCGCCTGACCGATTCGCCCGAGGCACGCCTGGCGCTGGCGCGCGCGCAGCAGGAGGCCCTGGCGGCACAGCAGGCGCTGGACGCGCTGAAGACCGCGGGTGACCTGAACCTGGCGCAGGCCAAGCTGGCGCGCATCGCCGCGCAGGAAGCCCTGGATGATGCCCAGGCGGATTTTGATGTCAACGATTCAGACGAAAACAAAGCCACACTCGACCAGGCCACCGCGGCGCTGAAACTGGCCGAGGATAAACTGACCAAACTGCAGGCCGGCAGCGGGGTTGACCCGGATGCGCAGGCCGCCGCCGAAGCGCGCCTGAACGCCGCCAATGCCGCCCTGACCAGCGCGCAGGCTGCCGTGGATGCTCTGGAGCTGAAAGCCACGCTGGCCGGTGTGGTGGTGGAACCTGCTGTGCAGGCTGGTCAGCGCGTGAGCGCCGGTCTGCCGATCCTGACGGTGGCCGATTTCTCCGGCTGGGTGGTGGAGACCGATAACCTGACCGAGGCCGATGTGACCCGCATTGCCGTGGGCCAGACGGTGACGGTTGTGCTGGATGCCCTGCCCGACGTGACCCTGAGCGGCGAAGTCCGCCACATTGGCGCGCGTTATGAAGAAAAACGCGGCGACATCACCTACACCGTGACGATAGCCCTGACCCAGACCGACCCGGCCATGCGCTGGGGCATGACCGCCGCCGTGCGCTTTGCGCAGTAGCCGGAAGGAAAGCAGCCTGTGATGCAGAACATCTCCATTTCATCCTATCTGGCGGTCAAGGAAATC
>DAOUGY010000352.1:0-2064 GCA_034428975.1 Anaerolineaceae bacterium
AAGGTGCGCGCGCGTCGTCAGGAAATGCTCTCGGAAACAGAGGAATTGTTGAATGATCAACCCTGACATGCAGCAGAAATTGATCGAAGTGGCACGCGAGGTACGGCGCTGGGCCTATGCGCCCTATTCACACTATGCGGTGGGTGCTGCGCTGCTGACCGCCTCTGACAAGATTTATGACGGCGTGAACATTGAGAACGCGGCCTATCCCGACGGCATTTGCGCGGAGCGCGTGGCGGTGTTCAAGGCGGTTTCCGAGGGCGAGCGTGATTTCAGCGCCATTGCCGTGGTCACGGTCAATGGCGGATCGCCGTGCGGTTCGTGCCGCCAGGTTCTGGCTGAATTTGGCCTGGAAACATGGGTGATCATCGCCGATGAACAGGGGGAAGTACGGCAACAATGCAGCGTGGCGGATCTGCTGCCCGGGGCTTTTACACCGGTTTCTCTCCGGCTCAACGGCCAATAAACCATGCCCGCGCGTGAGCGTACCCTGCGGGTTGAAGCGGTGGTCTTGCGGCATACCGACTGGGGGGAAGCCGACCGGCTGCTGACGCTTTACACGCGCGAACAGGGCAAGCTGCGCGCGGTGGCCAAGGGCGTGCGCCGCCTGCGCTCGCGCAAGGCCGGGCACCTGGAACCGTTCATGCGCGTGGCGTTGATGCTGGCCCAGGGGCGCGATATGTGGATTGTGACCCAGGCCGAAACGGTGGACGCTCATCTGGCGCTGGGCGAGGACCTGGTGCGCACCGGGTATGCCGCCTATGTGATTGAGCTGGTGGATCGCTTCAACTACGAGGAAGGCCCGAATCGCACATTGTATGCCCTGCTGGCGGATACCCTGCAGCGTATTGCCCAGGAAGCGGACGGTTTTATGCCGGTGCGTTATTTTGAGATCCGACTGTTGGATATTTTGGGGTATCGCCCGCAGTTGTTTGAGTGCGCGATGTGCGGTGAAACGATTTTGCCGCGCGACCAGTATTTCTCGATGAGCGAGGGCGGCGTGTTATGCCCGCGCTGTGGTGAGGATGCGCCGTTTACACGCCCCGTTTCCATGACGGCGCTCAAGTACCTGCGTCATTTGCAACGCAGCCCCTATGCCGAGGCCATGCGCGCCGAACCCACGCCCGAGGTGCGGGCGGAAATGGAACTGCTGCTGAACAGCTATCTGACCTTCCTGCTGGAGCGCGGTTTGAATTCGCCCGGCTTTCTGCGCGAGGTGCGCCGCGATTACACCTCGCAGGAATAGTCGCGACCGGACCGGAAGTGGCTCTCTGCGGCGTCGAGTGATTTGAGATGGAGCGCAGAGCTTCGGACGACGGAGACGGCCTTTCCATTCCAAACCATCCGCAGCATCCTTAAAAAAGACTGCCGCCCCGAAACCGGGGCGGCAGCGTGTTGCCTGGTGAACGACAAGGTTACGGCGTGGGACGCACCGCCGTGCCGATGGGATCTCCCTCGGCATAGGGTGCGACGGTGCCGCAGGAATTGAAATCGGTGTACTTGGTGGAGCTGCCGGATCTGTACAGCCAACCGGCCCACCACAAGTACGACCCTGCAGTGCAGGATGGATCGGCGGTCATCAGTTTAATCGCGCCACCGTACCAAACACGCATAATCGGGTTGGCGGCATTGAGATTGGCCCCATTGACGTAGTCTCGCAGTACGAAATCATAGTAGCCGGAGTAGTACGGGTAGGCGTAAGAGGGGTTCTTCTTGATGCGCACGGCTTCGACCGGCAGGGGATCGCCAGTGACGTAAGCGCCCTCGCGGAACCAGCGCGTGAACGGAGCCGTGAGCAGCGAGCCGGGGTTGTTGGAGTAAACAACCTGCCCCGGGTTGGAATAGGGGGTATAGACTCTGAGGTCGAGATCATAACCCGACGCCCAGTTGGCCACCACGTTGAAATCCTTGTTGGGCGGCACGGGAGCCAGCAGCCAGGGGTCGCCGCCGTAGAAGGTGCCAGGACCAAGCGTAAGGTAAATGTAGGTCTGGTAACCGGAGGTGTAACCACTCTTGTAAACCTGCAATTTTAGCAAAGTGCCGGCGGGCAGGTTGAGCAGGTCG
>DAOUGY010000353.1:0-7911 GCA_034428975.1 Anaerolineaceae bacterium
GGACCTGGATGTGACCGTGGGGCTGGGACGCAAGCGCAGCGAAGGCGAGTGGAATCGCATGGACGATTTGACCTGCGCCTTCCACCAGCGCGTGCGGGAGGGCTATCTGGCGCTGGCCGACAGCGCGCCACAGCGCTTCCGCGTTGTGGACGCCTCGCAGCCGTTTGATGTTGTGCATATGGCCGTACGTCAGGCCGTTGTGGATTTCCTGCAAGCGAAATCCGTTCGTTCTTAACCCCGGAAAGTTTTGAGGATTTATGCGAAAACTCTGGCCCATTGTTTTGCTTATCGGTGTGCTGGCGTTGAGCGCGTGCGGGCAGGCGACGGCCACATCCACGGCTGCGCCAACCGCCACGACTGCGCCGGTCAATACCCCGGAATCGAGTGGGGCAACCAGCGTGCCGACGCTGGCGCCGCTGCCCACCAGCTCCGGCCCGGCGGAATGCCGCACGAGCGCCGTTGTGCCGTTTGGCACCCCCGACCCCACCCAGGCTGCCGCCATCCCGCCCATCACCGAGAATGACTGGGTGCTGGGACCGGAGACGGCCTCGGTGACGATCATGGAATACAGCGACTATCAATGACCGTACTGCCAACAAGTTGCGCCCGTGTTGGCGCAAATCCACGAGCAGTTCCCGCAGGACGTCCGCATTGTCATTCGCGATTTTCCGCTGACCGAGATTCACGATAAAGCCAAACTGGCCTCGCAGGCCGCCCAGGCGGCGCGTCTGCAGGGCAAGATTCAAGAAATGCACGACCTGCTCTTTGACGATACCAACTGGCAAGCCTGGACCGCGATGAGCGTGACCGACTTTGAAAAATGGCTGGGTGAAAACGCCTCCAAGATCGACGGCCTGGACGTGGCGCGCTTCAAAACCGATTTGAACAGCGCCGCGGTGGTCAAACTGGTGGAGGATTCGCGCAAGGGCGGCGATGGCATCGGCGTCACCGGTACGCCGTTCCTGCTGCTCAACGGCCTGGGCGGTGCCCCCGCGGACTACGAGACGTTGTCCAGCCTGGTCAAGCTCTTCCTGCTGCCCGAAAAGGCCCCCGGCGCTTGCCCGGAGATGGTCATTGACCCTGCCAGGCAGTACACCGCCACCATCACCACCACGCGCGGCGATGTGGTCATTAAACTCTTTGCCGATAAAGCTCCCACCACGGTCAATAGCTTCGTCTATCTGGCCCGCCAGGGCTGGTTTGACGGCGCGCTGTTCCACCGCGTCATCCCCGGCTTTGTCGCCCAGACCGGTGACCCCTCGGGCAGCGGTTTTGGCGGCCCGGGCTACGAGTTCGGCGTGGAGATCACCGACCTGCGCTTTAACAAGGCCGGCATGGTGGGTATGGCGCGCAGCCAGGACCCCAACACCAACGGCTCGCAGTTCTTCATCACTTACGACGCCGTGCCCTCGTTGGACGGTCAATACACCGTGTTCGGTGAGGTCATTTCCGGCATGGAGTTCGTCAATCAGCTTACCCCGCGCGACCCGTCCAACACCAATCAGGTGCTGCTGCCGGGCGACAAAATCGTGAGCGTCACCATCGAAGAAAAATAGACGCATGCAGCCTGCATCCCGATCTCACCTGCCTTCTCTGGCGCAATTGATCTTCAGCGGCATCGGTTTCTTTCTCGCCGGCGTAAGTGGCGGCGTGCTGCTGATTTTGGGCCTGTGGAAAGCGGTGGGATCGGGATGGGCCGATGCGCAGGGCGTTGCCCTGTACGGCCTGGGCTGGGTGGCTCTGGCGCTGGCCGCGCTGGGGCTGCTTTCGGCGCTCACCGCCGCCTGGCGGTTGCAGAAACGCGAACCAACCGCCGCGCTGCCCGGTTACCTGCGCCCGGCGAGCAGGATGATGCTCGTCTGGCTGGCGGCGCTGCTGGTCAGCGCGCTGGCCGGGCGTTCCACCCTGCTGACCGTCTTTCAGCCGCTGCTCAAGATCGCCGTGGTGATTTTGCCGGTGTGGTGGCTGGTGGAACTCGGCCGCGCCGGGCTGTCCGGCGGGTCGATGCAGCGCCTGGCGGGCGTGCTGGGCGTGAGCGTGCTCTTCACCCCGCTGGTGGTCATGGTGCTGGATGCCCTGTTGGCGGGCGGCGTGGTGTTGGCCGGTCTGGCCTGGGTAGGCATGCGCCCGGATCTGACGCGCGATCTGCAGAACTTGGCGCAGCAAATTGCGGTGTACAGCAGCGACCCCCAGGCGCTGATGGACCGGATCATGCCGTATGTGCAAACCACCGGCTTTCGCTTTGCCGCGCTGGGCATGCTCTCCGGGCTGGTGCCGTTGGTGGAGGAGCTGACCAAACCCCTGGCGCTCTGGCTGCTGGCCGGAAAACGCCTGACCCCTGCCGAGGGCTTTACCGCCGGTTTGATTGCCGGCGGCGGATTTGCCCTGGTGGAAACGCTGGGCCTGGTCATTGGCCTGCCCGACGGCCTGTGGTGGCTGACCGCCCTGCAGCGCAGCGGCACTGCGCTTCTGCACATCCTGTGCGTTGGGTTGACGGGCTGGGGGCTGGCCTCGGCCTGGAGCGAAGGGCGCTACCTGCGCCTGGCGATGGCGTTCGCGGCCGCGGTGGGGCTGCACGGACTCTGGAATGCGTTGAGCATCTCCACGCCGTTATTCGTGAACAGCGCCGCCCTGCAAATGATTGGCCTGGTGGGCCAATCGGCGGGCATGCTGGCCGTTTTGCTGATTTTCAATCGCCGCCTGCGCCGCGAACAGGCTGCCGCGCAAATGCCCCGTGTTCCTGTGGTAGAATCAACCCCTGAAAACTCCCTTGAGAATTGAGATTTTTTATGGAATGGATCACAAAGATCATTGATATTGTTTTGCATGTCGATCATTATCTGGCGCAAATCATCGCCTCGACCGGCCTGTGGACGTATGCCATTTTATTCATCGTCATTTTTATCGAAACTGGCCTGGTGGTGACGCCCTTCCTGCCCGGCGATTCGCTTTTGTTTGCGGCGGGCGCGCTGGCCGCCACCACTGGTGAGTTGAACATCCTGGCGCTGTTTGGGCTGCTGGCCCTGGCGGCGGTGCTGGGCGACACGGCCAATTATTGGATCGGCCACGCCATCGGGCCTAAAGCCTTCAGCGGAAATTCGCGGTTCTTTAAGAAAGAATACCTCGAACGCACGCACAAGTTCTACGAGAAGCATGGCGGCAAGACCATTCTGCTGGCGCGCTTCATCCCCATCATTCGCACCTTTGCGCCGTTCGTCGCCGGCATCGGCGAGATGACCTACAGCCATTTCATCACCTACAACGTGGTGGGCGGCATCCTGTGGACGGCCATCTTTATTTTTGGCGGCTATTTCTTTGGCAACATTCCTTTCGTGCAGCAAAACTTTTCATTGGTGGTCATCGCGATTATTTTGATCTCGGTGCTGCCGGCGGTTGTGGAAATCATTCGCAGCCGGCAGAAACCCAAATCGACGGCCGAAATTTCCTGATCGTCAGGCGGCCGGTCGGAAGGCCCCCGGAGGCCTTCCCGCGATTCCAGTGAAATAGGAGTGGGCTGACATGGAACGTGATACCCTGCAATCCATCATCCGCTGGTTGGTGCGCGCCCTCACGCGTACGCAGTATGTGGGCGTGGACCATGTGCCCACGCGCGGCCCGGTGATCCTTGCCTCCAACCATTTCAGCCGGATCGACCTGCCGGTGCTGTTCATCAACCCGGCGCGCCCCGACGTGACTGCCCTGGTCACCACCAAATATCTCAATTACCCCATCCTGCGCTGGATCATCACCACCGCCCAGGCCATCTGGCTCAACCGCGACACGGCCGATTTTGCCGCGTTTCGCGTGGCGGCCGAGGTGCTCAAACAGGAGCGCGCGCTGGGCATTGCCCCCGAAGGCACCCGCAGCCAGAGCGGCGGGCTGCTGGAAGGCAAACCCGGCACCATTCTGCTGGCGCTGCGCACTGGCGCGCCGATTGTGCCGATCGGGCTGATCGGTACGGCGGGCTGCGTGCCCAGGATCTTCACCCTGCGCCGCCCGCGCATTGTGGCGCACTTTGGCGAACCGTATACCGTGCCCCCGCTTGACCGCGACAACCGCGACCAGCAGATCCACGACCTGACCGAGGACCTGATGTGCCGCATAGCGGCGCTCATGCCCGAGGAATACCACGGTTTTTACCGCGGCAACCCGCGGTTACAACGTATGATTGAAGCGCAGGGGGGATTCTTCGATCCGAAAACGCTGGGCCGGGTTCAGCCGTCCGATTCGCGGCGCACGATGGCGCAGCCGTAAGCCGGCGACTGGCGCACCGGCGGCATTTGACCGGCCAACAGGGCGTTCACCGCATCTTGCAGATAAAACACGGTCGGCGCGCGCTGCCGAAAGGTGGCGTTGTGGAACGCGCCCCGGTAGCGCAGGATGCCCTGTGTGTCGATGACAAAGAAGTGCGGCGTGGCCTGCGCGCCGTAGGCTTGCACGGCGGTGTGCCGCTCATCCCGCAGGAACAGACCGGTTGAGCGCGTTTGCGCGGCGGCATGCAAACGATCGCGGTGTTCGTCGGAATCCACCGCCACCGTCACCAGGCGCACCCGCCCGCCCCAATCGGCCATCCGCGCCTCGAGTTGCGGGTCGATTTCCCGGCACAGGTCACACTCACACGACCAGAAATTCACGATGCCAATGGCGCGATGTCCGTCCAGCAGGGAGTGCAGGCGCCCCTGCACATCCGGCAGGCTCAAATTGGGCGCAGGCTGATCCAAATCCACGATAAACATTACAACCTCGTAAGGCGTGCTTGCACAGCACCTATGAATTGATATAGAATTTTATCATGCCGATGAAAAGTCTGTTGGAGAGTGGTTTTCTGTGGATCTTGCCGGCGCTGGCGCTGTACGGCGCGCTGCACTCGCTGCTGGCCTCGCGGCGCGTTAAGGCGCTGGCGGAACGCTGGTTTGGGCATGGTGGGCGGCACTACTACCGCCTGTTTTTTGTGATCGTGGCGGCGCTGGCTTTTCTGCCCCTGCCGCTGCTGGTTTGGCGCCTGCCGGATGCCGTGCTGTACACCGTGCCGTACCCGTGGAACCTGGCGATGCTGGAAGTGCAGGTGCTGGCGGTGGTGGGCGCGGCGCTGGCGCTGCGGCAGACCGGTGGAAGCACCTTCCTGGGCTTGCGCAGTCAGGATGCGCTGCCCTACATGCCGCTGGTACAAGACGGCTTTTACGGCGTGGTGCGCCACCCGATCTACTTTTTCACCTTCTTGTTCCTGTGGTTCTTCCCGGTGATGAGCTGGAATCTGCTGGCCTTCAACCTGGGCGTGACGATCTACAGCGTGATCGGCGCTCATTTGGAAGAACGCCGCCTGCGCGCGGAATTTGGCGCGCTGTATGACGAGTACAAAGCGCGCGTGCCCATGTTCCTGCCGCGCCTCAAACGGCGCTGAGCGCCGCATCCTTGCTTCATTAACTCCGGGGGCGCATGCCGCTGCTCTGGCTTTCGGCTGCCTTTCTATCCGGCCTGGCGTTGGGTGCCTGGGCGGGCCTGCCGCGCATCCTGTGGGCCGGCCTGGCGCTGACCGCCGCCACCCTGGCGCTGTTGGAAACCCGCCCTCTGGCCGCGCGCTGGGTGCTGCGTCGCAAACGCTTTATTCCGTTGCCGCTGGGATGGCTGGCGGCGTTTTTGTTTCTGGGCGCGCTGCGTTACCCACTCCCGCCGGCGGCGCCCATCCCCGCCGACCTGGCCTGGACCAACGATCGCGGCGTGGCCGCCCTGACCGGCGTGGTGGTCAGCCCGCCGGAACGCAGCGGGCAAAGCGTGGGGTTTGTTGTGCGCGTTGAGGCGGTGGACGGCCGCGCGGTGAGCGGGTTGGCCCGGGTGCGCGCTGTGGGGAGCGTGGACTTGCAGTACGGCGATCGCATTCGCCTGACCGGCGCGCCGCGCACCCCCCCGGCGGACGGCGATTTCTCCTATCGAGACTATCTGGCGCAGCGCGGCATTTATACCCTGCTGAACAATCCGCGCATCGAGCCTGAGACGGGCGGGCGCGGCACGCTGCTGCGCGCCGTATATGCCCTGCGCGAGCGCGCCGTCGCCGGGTTGAAGGCCGCCCTGCCCATGCCCGAATCCGCCCTACTAAGCGGCATCCTGCTCGGACTGGACGGCGATATCCCGGCGGGTGTGGAGCGCGCCTTTCAGGACACCGGTACGGCCCACATCATCGCCATCTCCGGTTTTAACATCGCCATTGTGGCCGGGTTGTTCTTCAGCCTGTTTCGCCGCCTGCTGTCGCGTTGGTGGGCGCTGCTGCTGGCTGTGCTGGCGCTGGCGTTTTACACCGTGCTGGTGGGTGGCGCACCGCCGGTCACGCGCGCCGCGCTGATGGGGTCCATCGGCCTGCTGGGCAATCAGCTCGGCCGGCGCTCGTCGGGCGCCAACGCGCTGACCTTCACTGCCGCGCTGATGGCGGCGTTTAACCCGCACCTGCCCTGGGATGTCGGTTTTCAACTGTCGTTTTGTGCCACGCTCGGGTTGGTGCTGTTCGGCGACAGCCTGCAGCGCGGCCTGAACGGTTGGCTGGAGCAGCGTTTGCCGCCGGCCTGGGCGGCGCGCCTGGCCGGGCCGCTGGGCGAATATTTTCTGCTCACCCTGGCGGCGCAGTTTATGACGCTGCCGATCATTGTGCTCCATTTTGAGCGCCTGTCGTTCAGTTCGCTGCTGGCCAATCCGCTGGTGCTGCCCGCCCAACCGGCGTTGATGATCACCGGCGGCCTGGCTGTGCTGGTGGGGTTGGTGCTGCCCATCGCGGGGCAGGCGTTGGCGGTGTTGGCCTGGCCGCTGGCGGCCTACACCATCCGCGTGGTGGAAGCGCTGGCCGCGCTGCCCGGCGGCGCGGTGGATATGACCGGACTCAACCCGCTGTGGGTGGCGGCATTTTATGCGCTGGTGCTGCTGGCCTGGCGCTTTCGCGCGCGGCTGGCGCGTTACCGGCTGCGCCCCGTGCTGGCGCTGACGGCGTTGCTGCTGTTGTGCGGCGTGGCCTGGCGCGTGGCCGCCGACCTGCCCGATGGCCGCTTGCATTTGCGCACTCTGGATGGTGGCAGCCAACCGGCCCTGCTGGTGCAAACCCCCGGCGGCCGGCGCGTGCTGATCGCCGCGGGTGGGGCATGGGCCGAACGGGCCGAGCCTCTGGCGCGCGAACTGCCCTTTGGCGATGCCCGCCTGGACGCGCTGGTGCTGCCGCCCGGTGAAGCCTCCAGCCTGCAGGGGCTGCCGGACGGGTTGCGCCTGCCGGAAAAGGTGTTTGTTGTGCCCCCGGCGGCTCAGGGCGGCGCGGCCGACTCATTGGCCGAGTGGCTGCGTCAGGGCGATGTGACGGCGCAGGACTGGCTGCCCGGCGCGGCGTTGCAATTGGATGACGGTGTGCGCTTGACGCTGCTGGCGGCAAACGACGAGGGCGCGGCGATTTTGCTGGAGTGGGGGGATTTGCGCGTGTTGCTGCCCGGCGGCTTGCCGCGCGGTCAGGTGGACGCCGCCCTGGGCGGGCGAACGGCGCAATTTATTCTGTCGCCGGATGAGGATGCGGCGCAATGGCCGGGGGTGGGCGGCGGGTTGCGCCTGGACTGCGCCAAACAGGCCTGTCGTTTGGCGCGCCTGCCGTGATGCACCCGCTTACGGTTTGCTGACCTTAAAATGGCTGAAGCGCAGGTCGGTGCCGGGCTGACTGAGCGCGCCCGCCACCACGCCCGGAATGCCGGTCGTGAAGGCGTCATCCTGCGCCTCGATGACCTTGACGTCGTTAACGTACAGCGTCAGGCGCCGGCCCATGCACTCGGCGCGCAGTTGGTTGACGGCGTCCCCGGTGGTCAACAGGGCGGCGGCCTGCCCCTGCGACTGCGCCAGATAGGTGTAGGCCCCATCCTGCACGCGCACAATTCCGGCGTAGCCGTCTATTCC
>DAOUGY010000354.1:0-12378 GCA_034428975.1 Anaerolineaceae bacterium
CCCGCCGTCAGGCGCACCGCCGGCGTTTCCGCCGGAATGGCAATCGCCGTGGTTTCGGCCAGCGGAAGCGACACGCCCAGACCCTGCTTGTTGATAAAGCCCGTGCCGCTGTAATACAGGTCACTGCCGCCCACCACCGGCCATTGGTCGGTTACTTCGGCCAGTTTTTGGTAGGACAGGCTGGCGTACAGCGGCAGCGCTTTGGCGAGGTGAGCAAACACCAGCGAAGCGGCGCGCGCCTCGAGTGGCGTACCCAGCAGCGCGCCAATCTGCGCGGCGATGGCAAAATCGGGGCGGGTTTCGCCCAGCGGCGTGGCCGCCATGTAGAAACGCTGCACGCGGCGCTCACCCGAAGTGAAGGTACCTTCGCCTTCGGTGTAGGCCTGCGCGGGCAGCACCACATCCGCGCGGCGTGCGGTTTCGGTCATAAACAGTTCCTGAGCCACCACAAACCCGGCCGCATCCAGCGCTTCGGCCAGGGCGGGGTCGTCGCCCGCCGGGTCGGCCGCCGCGGCATACACCATACCCGCGCCGCGCAGCGCCGCCGCCAGGTCGTCCGCCGGGCGGAAGCCCAGGTCCCAGGCGCCCTGCGTGTTGGCCGCCGGCCAGACCGGGATGAGGCCGTTGTTGGCCCGGCCGGTGTGCTGCGTGCGCACCAGCAAATCGGCGCAGCGCGCCGCCAGCGCCGTCGTTTCGGCCAGGCCGAGACCATCGGAGCCGTAGAAGATCACCAGATCCTGCACTTCCGGCAGCGCTTGCGCGGCCTTTTGCAGCGCATCGGTTTCTTCGCCGTAGGCATAACGGATCACCTGGGTGGCATAAGCCTCCAGGCGGGTCGGGCGGGCGGCGGCCACAATCAACGCCGCGCCGCGCTCGGCGGCCTGCTTGACGCGCAGCCACCAGATGGGGGCTTCTTCGTGCAAGTCACTGGCGATCACCAGGATCGCCGCGCCCTTGCCCAGATCGCCCAAATTGGAGCCGGGGGCCATGCCCACCTGCGCCACGAGATCGCCACCGCCCATGGGGGTGTGCAGCAGCGCCTTGCCACCCTGCGCCGCGGTCAGCTCGCGCAGGTTAAAGAGCGCCTCGTTGGAGAGGTGCCCGCCGGCCAGGGTCACCAGGCTGGCGCCGCGCATGGCGGTGGCCACACGTTCCAGCGCCTCTTCCCAGCTCGCCGGCACCAGCTTGCCATCCACGCGCACCAGCGGCTGGCGGATGCGCGCCGGGCTTTCGGCAAAGTGATAGCCAAAGCGGCCCTTGTCGCACATCCACAACTCGTTGACGGCCTCGTTCTGGCGCGGCATGGCGCGTTTGATCACCGTGCGCCCGCCCGATTTGGCCTCGCGGCGAACGCTGTAATCGATATTGCAGCCCACCGGGCACTGATTGCAGATCGAAGCCGCGGCTTTCATTTCCCACGGGCGCGCGCCAAAGCGGAAGTCAGCGGTGGTCAGCGCACCCACCGGGCAAATATCGGTGGTGTTGCCGGAGAAAATCGAATCAAAGCCGGGTTCGGAATCGGTGATGATATCGGTGTGGCGTCCGCGGTGGAAGAAATGGATCACCGGGTCGCCGGCCACATCGTGCGCAAAGCGAATGCAGCGCCCGCATTGAATGCAGCGCTCGCGGTCCAGCCAGATCAAATCGCCCAGCGGCACGTGTTTTTCCAGATGCATCTTCTCATCGAAGAGGAAACGCCCCTTGTCGGAGCCAAAGCGCATGGTCAGGTTCTGCAGCGGGCATTCGCCGCCCTTGTCGCACACCGGGCAGTCCAGCGGGTGCGAGGTGAGGATAAACTCCACCACATCCTTGCGCGCCGTGGTGACGTTGGCCGTATCGGTGCGCACCCACATGCCGTCCGAAACCGGCACCGTGCAGGAGGTTTCCAGCTTGGGGCCGAACTGCATCTTGGGCGTGCCGTCCAGCTCCAACTGCGGCGCGCCGGTGGCGCGGTCGATCACCGGGCGGCCAATTTCCACCAGGCACATGCGGCACATACCCACCGGTTTAAGCTTGGGATGGTAGCAGAACACGGGGATGTCAATGCCCGCCATCTTGGCCGCGTCCACCACCAGCGTGCCTTGCGGCACGTTCACAGTCTGGTTGTCAATCTTCAGCGTTACCATCTTACCCATAACGATCAGCTCCTTGCCTCCGCCTTCGCGGTCACCTGGGCCTCAAAATCGGCCCGGAAGTGCTGAATGGCGGAAAGAACCGGCATGATGGAAAACTCGCCCAGCGGGCACAGGCACTTGTTCTGAATCTGGCGGGCGACGTTATTGAGCAGGTCGATATCCTCCAGGCTGGCCGTGCCGTGCATCATGCGCTCGGTGATGTGCGCCATCCAGTAGGTGCCCTCGCGGCAGGGGGTGCATTTGCCGCACGATTCGTGCTTGAAGAAGTGATTGGTCTTATCCACCAGCCAGGCCATGTTGACGGTCTCATCCAGAATAATGACCGAGGCCGAGCCCAACTGCGCGCCCAGCGTTTGCACCGATTCGTAATCCATCGGCGTGTCCAGTGCGCGCTCGTCGGCCACGATGATGCTGGACGACGCGCCGGCCGACATGATCGCCTTGATTTTGCGCCCGTTGGGGATGCCCCCGCCCAGCTCATAGATCAGGTGGCGGAAGGTCGTGCCCAGCGGCAGTTCGTAATTACCCGGACGGTTGACATGCCCGGAGAGCGAGAAGAGCTTGACGCCGGGGCTTTTTTCGGTGCCGTACTGGCGGTACCAGGCCGCGCCGTGTTGAATGATGGGCGGTACGTTGGCCAGGGTTTCGACGTTGTTGATCAGCGTGGGCGAGCCGTACAGACCATAGACCGCCGGGAAGGGCGGGCGCAGGCGCGGCTGGCCGCGGAAGCCTTCCAGCGATTCAAGCAGCGCGGTTTCCTCGCCGCAAATGTACGCGCCCGCACCCAGGTGGGTGTAGACGCGCAGCGAATAACCGCTGCCCAGAATGTCGTCGCCCAATAGACCGGCTTTTTCCAGATCGGCGATGCGCTCGTCCAGAATTTTGGCCACCTGCCAGAACTCGCCGCGCAGATAGACATAGGCCGCTTTGGCCTGCACGGCAAACGACGCCAGCATCAAACCCTCCAGGAACTGGAAGGGATTGCTTTCCATGATTTCGCGGTCTTTGAAGGTGCCCGGCTCCGATTCATCGGCGTTGGCCACCACATAGTGTGGCCAACGGTCGTTGGGGATGAAGCTCCACTTCACGCCGGTGGGGAAGCCCGCCCCGCCACGCCCGCGCAGACCGGACGCCTTGACTTCGTTGAGCACATCCGCCGGCTGCATGGAACCCAGCGCCTTGCGGAAGGCCTCGAAGCCGCCGTTGGCCTGATAGACCGGCAGTTGATCGAAATGGGGAACATCGCGGTGACGAAGCAGCACGTGGCTCATTGGCCTGCCTCCTTGGCCGCCTTGCGCAGGCCGTCAATCACCTGCAGGGCCGATTCAACCGTCTGGTTCTCGTGGTAGGTGATGTCGCCGCCGCCCTGCACCTGGAACATCGGCGCGCGGTGGCAGCCCGCCAGGCATTTCACCTCTTCGACGGTGATCAGACCGTCGGCGGTGGTTTCGCCCACGCGGATGCCGATGTTCTCGCACAGTTTGGCCAGGAACTCGTCGGCGCCGCGCAGCGCGCAGGGCAGATCGGTGCAGACCTGCACGCGGTACTGCCCGCCCTGCTCGTCGTAATACAGCGAGTAGAAGCCGACGATCGAAGCCACATCGGTGGAGGACACGCCAACAAGCTCGCCGATCTCTTCCAGCGTCTGCTTGCTGACAAACCCGCTCTCGCGCTGCGCCAGGTAAAGCAGCGGCATGACAGCCGAGCGGCGGCGATCGGCCGGGTATTTGGCCAGAATCTGTTTAACTTCTTCGGGATATTTGCTGGCTAACTGGTTCACCGGTCACAATCTCCCAGAACAATATCGATGCTGCCAATGATGCCGACCACGTCGGCCACAAAGTGGCCGCGCGTGAGCAGCGGCATGGTTTGCAGGTTGACGAACGACGGCGTGCGCAGGTGCACGCGGTAGGGCCGCGGACCGCCGTCGCCTTCGATGAATACGCCCAACTCACCGCGCGGCGATTCCGTGGCCGCATACACGGCCTCCTTCGGCGCCGAGAAGCCTTCCGTCCACAACTTGAAGTGGTGGATCAGCGCTTCCATGCTCGTGCCAATTTCCGAACGCGGCGGGGGCACAAATTTGTGGTTGCTGCTGCGCACCGGGCCGTAGGGCAGGCGGTTGATGGCCTGCTCGATGATGCGCAGGGACTGGCGAATTTCTTCCACGCGCACCAGGTAACGCGCGTACACATCACCGCCATTGGCGGTGGGAATGTCAAAATCGTACTGCTCGTAGCCGGAGTAGGGGCGCGCCTTGCGCAGGTCATAGGCCAGGCCGGTGCCGCGGATGACCGGGCCGGTCAGCGCGTAACGCAGGCAGTCTTCGGTGGTCACCACGCCGATGCCCTGGGTGCGCTCCAGGAAGAGCGAGTTGTTGGTCAGCAGTGATTCGTATTCGGCCAGACGGCGCGGCATTACGTTGAGGAATTTGCGCACCGCGCCTTCGAACTCGACCGGCACGTCGCGCCACAGCCCGCCGGGGCGGATGTAGGTGGTCATCATGCGTTGCCCGGCGCACATCTCAAAGATGTCGAGGATCATCTCGCGCTCGCGCATGGCATACAGGAAGACCGACATGGCCGCCAGATCGAGGCCCGAGGTGCCCATCCACACCAGGTGCGAATTGATACGGGTCAGCTCGGCCAGAATGACGCGCAGCGCCTGCGCGCGCGCGGGCACGTCCAGATCCACCAGCTTTTCCACCGCCAGACAGTAGGTCAGGTTGTTGCCCAGCGGGTTGAGGTAATCCAACCGGTCAGTCATCACCTCGGCCTGCGCAAACCCCTTGGATTCCATGTTCTTTTCCACACCGGTATGCAGGAAGCCAATATCGGGGATGCACGAGATCACAACTTCGCCGTCCAGCTCCAACAGCAGGCGCAGCACGCCGTGTGTGCTGGGGTGCTGCGGACCCATGTTCAACAGCATGGTCTCGCCGGTCAACGCGCGGTCGGAGACGAGATGCCGTAATTCTTCAATGGTCGTATCGCGAAAATCGCTCATAGTCGCTTCTCCCCGGCTTAAGGTTGCTGCTTGCCTTTGGGTTTGCGCTGCAGGATCTCATCGTAATTGAATGAGAACTGCACCTCTTCGTAACCCAACGGGTAATCCTTGCGCAGCGGATGGCCCTGCCAGTCGGCGGGCATGAGAATGCGGCGCATGTCGGAATGGCCCTCAAAGCGAATGCCGAACATGTCAAAAACCTCGCGCTCGTGCCAGTTGGCCACCGGGAAGATCTTTTCCACGGTGGGCGCCACCGGGTTCAACCCACTGACCGGCACGCGCAGCCGCAGCAGCTTGTAGGTGCTGAGATTGAGAACCTGGTACACCACGTTAAAACGCGGCTCTTGCGGCAGGTAATCCACCGCCGTCAGGGTCACCAGCATATTAAAGCCAAACTCGTCGCGCAGCGCCGTCAGGGCGGCCACGTTGTGCGCGGCGTCCAGGGTCAGGGTCACATCGCCCTGGTATTCGTGCACCGTTGCCCCAAAGCGCTCCTGGAGAGCGGTCACAGCCGGTTGCAGCAGTTCATCCATACGCTGTTCCTCATCCTTCAAAAAGATCGCCTGGATCCTCGCGCCGGGATGGGTAAAATCCCACGCCGGCGGGAAAATCGGTCCCGGGAAAACCGGTCAGAAACACAAAACGGCCTGAAGGTCAGGCCCAGTCTTTAATTCTTTCTTGTCGGACTTTTTCGTGCAGCGTGATAATGCCGTGGATCAGCGCTTCGGGGCGCGGCGGGCAGCCCGCCACATACACATCCACCGGTACAATCTCATCCACGCCCTGCACAACGGCATAATTGTTGAAGACACCGCCGCAGGAAGCGCAATCGCCCATCGCCACCACCCACTTCGGGTCGGGCATCTGATCATAAAGCTGACGGACAACCGGGGCCATTTTGCGCGAAACACGCCCGGCCACGATCATCAGATCGGACTGGCGCGGGCTGGCGCGGTTCAACTCCATGCCGAAGCGGCTCAAATCGTTGCTGGATGCCTGCGCGCCCATCATCTCAATCGCGCAGCAGGCCAAACCGAAGAGCATGGGCCACATGGAATTGGTACGCGCCCAGTTGACCACCTGCTCCAGCTTGACGGTCACAATTCCCAGGTCGGCGGCTTTCGAACTTATTCCCATTCGATGGCTCCTTTCTTCCAGGCATACACAAACCCTACCAATATGATCCCCACAAACATCACCATCTCCACCAAACCGGCCACGCCCAGGTCGCGCAATACCACGGCCCAGGGCAGGAAGAAGATGATTTCAATATCAAAGAGGATGAAAAGCACCGCCACCAGGTAGTAGCGCACCGAAATACGGCGCGTGCCCGGGCCGTACGGCACCATGCCCGACTCATACGGTTGGCTTTTCTTGAGGGTGGGATGACGGGGGCCAAACAGTTCGCCCAGGCCCACGGCGATCAGCGCGACGACCAGCGCCAGACCTGTGATCACTAAAATGGGGGAGAAGGGAGATGCCATAGAGAGCCTCAGTATGTTTACCGGAGTAGTCAGAATAGCGCAGGTAAGTATATCACAGGAAAGTATCCGTGGCAATTTTCACAAGAACATCACACGACAAATTGGATAGAATTGTGTGAATTCAGGAATATCCTCACCTCTCTTAACGCCGTTCATCTGGAAAGCGTGTGGTGGGAAATGAAAACTGCATCTGGTGAAAACGCCATTCGCCGCCCTCCTGCACCAGCACGGCCGTGAAGCGCAGCGGCCAGGTGTAATCATCGCCGCGCAGCCCTTCAAACAACGTGTTCGAGCCGCCGCGCACAATCTCGCGCAGCTTGTCCAGCGCGCTCAAGCCCTCTTTCTCAATCAAACCGGGCAGGTAATCGATGAAATCCTGGTACACCGCGTCCGGCGGCAGCGTCATATGCACGGTGGCGCCGGTGGAGAGCCAGGCCACTTCGCTGCGCACATGGATGCGCGCACCGGCCACATCCAGGCGCAGGTCGCCCCACCCCTGCCAGTCGCTCTCAATCAGGCGGCGGGCAGCGGCTGGCCCCAGGCACCATTCAGCATCGCCGGCCGGGTTGGTGGCGCCGGTGCCCACGATCTCCACCGCATCGTCGGCGGCAAACAATGCCAGAGCGGCATCCAATTGGGTGTGGTCGCGGCGGGTGTAGCCGTCCTGGAACTGCTGCAAAACAGCGCGCACCTGCGCGGTGGGCGAAAGGGTATCGGTCATGAGATCTCCCGTGGGGGGGCTGTAATGAGCGCGCGCCGGCGCGCCGGCTTATTCATTATTATAGCAAATCGCAATGCAAATGCGCGATTGAAGAAAAGAAGGGATTCGCGGGTGGCCGCGGAGAAAAATCGATCCCAGGGCCGTCCCGGAGGCGGGATCAATAACGGAAGATTCACCGCTGAGACGCAGAGGCACAGAGAAGAAGGTGGGTAACCAGACCCCGAAGGTCTCCCGTCAAGGCTTTTGCCCCACATGGCAGAATTTAGGGGTCTTAATGTCTTAATGGGCGACGCAATGGGGAATTTGTTTCGCCGCCATCCCCGGCGACTGAATCGAAGGGGATCTGTCGTAAAGATTCTTTGTAGGGGAACGGGGGCGCAGGCGCGTAAATAGACTGGCAATTCCCCCCCGTGCCCGTATGAAGAGGGAATGTCGCCGCCGAGGACGGCGCCAGGATCGGGCGGATGTTGAGCCGCTTCTGCCCACCCCTTAAAACATCCTCCCCCGAAACTTCAGGAGCGTCTCGGGGGAGGAAACATGAGGGCAGCGTCGTCCCTCAGCTCAAATACTCGCGTAAATGCCGGCTGCGCGTCGGGTGGCGCAGCTTGCGCAGCGCCTTGGCTTCGATCTGGCGAATGCGCTCGCGCGTCACGTTAAAATAGCGGCTGACCTCTTCCAGAGTGTGGTCCTTGCCGTCGATCAGCCCAAAGCGCAGCTCCAGCACCTGGCGCTCGCGCTCGGAGAGCGCGCCCAGTGCGTTCTGCACCTGCTCGCGCAGCATCTCGCGCGCGGCGGCGTCCATCGGCTCCAGCGCGTCGTTGTCCTCAATAAAGTCACCCAACTGGCTGCTTTCCTCGTCGCCCACCGGCCGCTCCAGCGAAACCGGCTCCTCGGCCGATTGCAGGATGCGCTGCACTTTGGCCGTGGCCCAGGCCAACCGCTGCTGCAGGTCGGCCGTCCAGGGAATTTCGCCGGCCGAGGCGCGCGCGATCGAGCGTTTTTCGGCGTCCGTCAAAAAGTCCGATTCCAGCGCCATCTCTTCGATGGTTGGCTCGCGCCCCAGCTTTTGCACCAGCGAGCGCTGCGTGCGCAGCAGGCGCGTGATGGCCTCAAACAGGTGCACCGGGATGCGAATGGTGCGCGCCTGTTCGGCGATGTAACGGCTGATCGACTGGCGAATCCACCAGGTGGCATACGTGCTGAATTTGAAGCCGCGCGTCGAGTCGAACTTGGCCACGGCGCGCAACAGGCCCAGGTTGCCCTCTTGGATCAGGTCAAGGAAGGAAATACCGCGCCCCAGGTAACGTTTGGCGATGCTGACCACCAGGCGCAAATTAGCGCGAATCAGGGTCTGGTTGGCTTCTTCCGAACGGCGCGATACGCCGTCGATTTCATCTTCCAGATTCTCTTCGACCGGCAGATAGGTATCAAACCACTCCAGCGTGGGCATCTGCCCGCTGCGGCGGGTCTCATCCAGCAGGCGCACGGCAGTTTCACCGGGCAGCAGGTACATGCAAATGAACATGACGAACGCCTGGCGCACCACTTCATCCCAGATGGGATCTTTGCCCCACAGGCCGTTATCCAAAAAAGCGCGCATGTAGGACGGTTCGGACGCCTGCCACTGGCGGCGCAGCATTTGCGCTTCGGTCAACACCAGGCTCAAATCGGGCAGGTCGCTGCGCCCCAGGCGCATCGAATCCTCGCACAGGCGCTGCCAGGCGGTCAGCAGATCGCCGGCCACCGAGAGGTACAACGCGCGCGTGGATTGGGCGTGCTCGGTCGCGCTGATGTGCTTGGCCAGGCTGTTCACGCGCCGCTCGGCCTCAATGCGCACCGCCAGGCGGAACTCGCTGTCGGCATCCAACAGATGGATCTGGCCGATTTCCTTCAAGTAAAGGCGCACCGGGTCTTCCGAAAGCTCCAGCGCAATGCTGGGGTCTTCCAGAATTTCAAGCGGATCTTCCAACACAAGCTCAGTCGCTTCATCCCCGGCAGCGCCAGGAATGGCCTCTTCGACTTCTTCCTTCAACTCCAATTCGTCGTCGCCCGCTTGCGGAGATTGAGCTTTCTCCACCGCGGGAGCCGGGCTGCCGGCACGGGCCGCGCGAGCCGCCGGTTTGCGTGTCGGGCGAGCGGCAGTGCGCTTTTCAACCTTGGAATTTTGAGCAGGGGTGGGCGTTGTCTTTTTTCGAACCATGGGGTTAACTATACCATACTTCCATTTAGTCAATTTGCAGCGGGTTGGCCAGGGCTCGGTCGACGCGGTCACGAATCTGGCTGAGCAGGGCAATATTTTCCATGTACGGCGTCAGGCCGCGAATGCCGTCCTCTTCCTGTACATCCTGCTGCAGCTGTTTCAACTGTTCCACATCGGCTTTCAAACGGTCATAACGGATGAGAAGCAGGGTGCGCAGCGCAGTCTGCAGGCGCTCCTCCGCCTGAATGCTGCCGCCGGGCAGCGGCTGATTTAGTTCGTCGTACAGTCGTTCCAATTCTTCGGGCACATTCTTCGCCACATAATGTTGTGGGTCCAGGCCATCCTGCTCCAGCGAATCGATCAGCAGGCGCGCCATCAACTGGCAATCGGTCTGCGTGAAATCCTGCGGCGAGAAGCGCATCAGCCCCAATTGTTGCAAGCCGCGGTCCACCTGATACAAATCCTCCGGTGATTGCAGCAGCAGGCGCAGCACCAGCGTTTCGCGGGCCTGCAGCGACTGGTGCAGGCTGATCTCGGGGCGTTCGGCGCGGCGCGGGCGCGGCGCAATCTCCGGACGGCGGCGCGGGCGCGGGGTGGCCGGCACACCCGCGGTCAGCAGCGCGCGCTCGTCCACGCGCAGCAGGCGCGCCAGGCGTTGGCGGTAGGTGTCGCGTTCCACGGCGTCGGGCACGTCCTCAATCAGCGGCAGCACCTGGGCGGCCACGTCACTCTTGGCTTTGGGGTCGTCCAGGTCGCGCGAGGCGGCCAACGTTTCCATGACGTGCAGCACAATCGGGCGCGCATGGTTCAAAATGGCGGCCCACTCCTGCGGGTCGCGCAGCACCACCTCGTCGGGGTCCATGCCGGGGGGCAGGGTGGTCACGCGCACATCGGCCTGCAGGCGGGCCTCATGGCGCAGCAGGCCGCGCGCGTCAAACGCCAGCTCATCGCCGCGATCCAGCGTCTGGCGGGCCAGTTCCAGGCCGCGCAGGGTGGCTTTTTCGCCGGCGGCGTCGGCATCCAGCGCCAGCACAATGCGCCGCGTAAACCGTTTGAGCATGCGCAGCTGCTCTTCCGTCAGAGCGGTGCCCATCGGCGAGACCGTGTTGGTGAAGCCGCCCTGGTGCAGGGCAATGACATCCAGATAGCCTTCAACGATCACCACCTGATCCTGCGCGCGGATGGCCTTGCGCGCCTGATCCAGCCCGTAGAGCAGGTGGCCTTTGTCAAACAGAACCGTCTGCGGCGAATTGAGAAACTTGGGCACATCGTTGGGGTCGAGGATGCGCGCGCCAAAGCCGCTCATCTTGCCCGCGGCATCGCGGATGGGGAACATGATGCGGTTGCGGAAGCGGTCGTACACCCCGCCGCCTTCCTGGCGCTCACTCGCCAGCCCGGCGTCCAGCAGCTCCTGCGGGCGATAGCCCTTGGCGGTGAAGTACTGCAGCGCGGCATCCCAACTGTGCGGGGCAAAACCCAGCCCAAAGGTTTCAATCGTGGCATCCGTCAGACCGCGCTTGCGTAAATACTGCAGGGCAGGCTGTCCGGCGGGCGTTTGCAGCAGGGCATGCCGGTAAAAGGTGACGGCATCCTCCAGCAAACCGCGCAGGCGCTCGTAATGGTCTTCCTCCTCGCGCTTTTGCGGGGTCTGTGGTTGCAGCTCCACCCCGGCGCGCTCGGCCAGGTATTTGAGGGTTTCGGGAAAATCCCAACCCTCTTTCTTCATCACGTACTTAAAGATGTCGCCGCCCTCGTTGCACTGCCCAAAACAACGCCATGTGCCCGATTCGGGGAAAACGACGAACGCGGGCGTGCGCGTGTTGGCATGGAAGGGGCAGAATCCCGTATAGTTCTTGCCGGAGCGGCGCAATTTTACATTCGCCGACACCAGGTCAAGAATATCAATGCGGGATTTGATCTCGTCAACGACAGACATGGTAGGAAGATTATACCGTCATGTCCGATTATCCGCCCCGATGTTGAAGCGCAATTGCGCGGCTTCATCGGGCGGCAGCGCGCACCCAAAACGCCCAAAATTGGCATGCAAAACGGCGTCCAGCTGCACATCCGCCAGAATGCGTTCAACGCCGGTCGGCAGCGCCACCACCGCCAACATGGTCCGGCTGCCAGACAGCGGATAACGCGGGTGGGATTCGTAGCGCCAGGTGCAGGTGTCTTCCTGCAACCCGTAGAGGCGCACCACCGGCCGCAAGCGCCCCAGATCCACGCTGCCTTCGGCCAACGTTGCGCCCACGCCCACCAGTCCCAGCTGCAATTCCGGCCCAACGCTCACCCGTACCTCGCGCTTTTCCTCCACCAGCACACTCTGCGGCTGCGCATCCAGCACAATGGCCTGTGCGCGGCCCTGCGGGTGCAGGCGCAAGCGAAAGTTAACCATGTGCACATGCATTCCGGGCGGCGGATTCAACGTGTAGGCCAGCTTCACCACATAACACGTGCCCAGGCCCTGCGGCGGACGCCATCCTTGCGGCTGTCCGGTCGCCGCAGGCCAGATCAGCGGCCGACCAATGCGCACTTTCAGCCCGGGCGCACCGGCAGACGGGTCGGCCGGATTGCGCAGCCGGCCGGACCAAAGAGTTTCAAGATGGGAAGGCGGCACACGTTTGGTCATGATGGTTCCCCTGTCGACCGGCCGCGATGGCGGCGCCGGTCGGGTTTGCCCGACCGGCGTCGATGGCTTCAACGATTTTGGATTTAGAACCCTTCGAGCTTGGAAAGATCGGCCACGCCGCCGCTCAGCGCGGCAATGCGCTGCAGCAGACCGAGGCGATTGGCGCGCACGGTGGGATCTTCGGCCATTACCATCACATC
>DAOUGY010000355.1:0-5934 GCA_034428975.1 Anaerolineaceae bacterium
CATCTTTGCTACACTCTTCTCAACTGGTCAGACCACTTACCAGTTATTCCCGACACAAGGATAAACCGATGACCTGGGCTGCTCCCGAAAAACCCGCCGAGCTTTCCGAAAACCGCCTGATCCGCGCCATACTGGACGGGCAATTCCCCATCGGCTCCACCCTGCCCGGCGAGCGCGAGCTGGCCGTGAGCCTGGGCGTGACGCGCCCCACCCTGCGCGAAACCCTGCAGCGCCTGGCACGTGACGGCTGGCTGGAGATCCGTCACGGCAAACCCACCCGCGTGCGCGATTACTGGCGCGAGGGCAACCTGGGCGTGCTGGCGGCCCTGGCGCAGAACCCCGGCAGCCTGCCCGCCGATTTTCCGGCGCAGATGCTGGCCCTCCGCTGCCTGCTGGCCCCGGCCTACACGCGCCTGGCGGTGGAACGTGACGCACCCGCGGTGACCGCGCTGCTGCAGCCCATGCAAAACCTGCCCGACGAAGCGCCGGTCTTCACCGAATGGGACTGGCGCCTGCAAATTGAACTGACGCTGCTTTCGGGCAACCCTGTCTTTACGCTGATTTACAACAGCTTTGCCGGCCTGTACAGCGTGCTGGGGCTGACTTATTTTGCACATGCCGATTACCGCGCGCTCTCGCAAACCTTCTACCGCGACTTGTTGCGCTGCGCCGAGACACAGGACGGGCAGGCCGCCGGTGGAGTGGTGCTGCGCACCATGCAGGCCAGCCAGACGCTGTGGGAAAACCTGCAAGCCTAATCGTTATCTTCGGGAGAGACCATCCATGCCAATTTCAACACAACGGGAAGCCATCTGGGAGCAAATTGCCGGGCCGTGGGACGTACTGGTTGTCGGCGGTGGGATCGTCGGCGCCGGGCTGCTGCGTGAAGCGGCCCGCCTGGGGCTGCGTGCCCTGCTGGTGGAAGCGCATGACTTCGCCTCGGGCACGTCCAGCCGCTCATCCAAAATGGTGCACGGCGGCCTGCGCTACCTAAGCACCGGGCAGATCAAACTGACCATGGAATCGGTGCATGAGCGCCAGCGCCTGCTGCACGAGGGCCGCGGCCTGATTGACCCGCTGGAGTTTCTGCTGGTCAGTTACGCCGGCGACCGCCCGCCGGCCTGGATCTTTGGCGTGGGGCTGATGATTTACGACACGCTGGCGATGAAGTGGCAGCACGAGCGCGAATCGGTGAACGAGGTGGAATTGCTTTGCCCGGAGATTCGCCGCGATCAATTGGCCGGCGGTTTTCGCTTCTTTGATGCGCAAACCGACGATGCCCGCATGGTGCTGCGCGTACTGCAGGAAGCACAGCGCGCCGGCGGGCTGGCGCTCAATTACACGCGCGCCGAATGCTTGCTGCGCGACAAAAGCGGGCGGGTGTGCGGCGCGGTGCTGCGCGATGTGGTCGGCGATCGCACGGTGGAAGCGCGCGCGGCGGTGGTGGTCAACGCCACCGGCGCCTGGGCCGACGATCTGCGCGGGCAGGTGGGCCGCAAAGCGCGCCTGCGCCCGCTGCGCGGCAGTCATTTGATCTTCCCGCGCGAGAAGCTGCCGGTTGGCAAAGTGATCAGCTTTTTGCACCCGCGTGACCACCGCCCGGTGTTTGCCTTCCCCTGGGAGGGCGTCACCCTGATCGGCACCACCGACGTGGACCACCGCGAGGCGGTGCAAACTGATCCGCGCATCAGCGCCGCCGAGGCCGCTTACCTGATGGAAGCGGTGGACGGCACCTTTGGCTGCCTGGGCCTGACTCAACGCGATGCGATCGCCACCCTGGCGGGTATTCGCTCGGTGCTGGACACCGGCAAAGCCAATCCTTCCAAGGAATCGCGCGACGAGGTGCTGTGGGATGAGGACGGGCTGGTGACCATCACTGGCGGCAAGCTGACCATGTTCCGCCGCATGGCGCAGAACACGCTGCGCTTCGTGCGCACACGCCTGCCCGGGCAATCGCAGCCCGACCGGCACGCCCGCGCGCTGGATGCGCTGGCGGGTGAGGAATTTGCCGTGCTGGCGGTGGAGAGCGGGCTGCCCCCGGCGCTAAACTGGCGCCTGCTGGGGCGTTATGGTAGCGCCGCGCCGGATCTGCTACGCGCCGCGCAACCCGCCGAGCTGGACGCGGTGGGTGGTTCGCCCACGTTGTGGGCCGAGCTGCGCTGGGCGGCCCGCGCCGAGCAGGTGGTGCATCTGGACGATTTGCTGCTGCGCCGCACGCGCCTGGGGTTGCTACTGCCCGAAGGCGCGCTGGGCGAGATCGAGCGCATCCGCGCCATTTGTCAGCCGGAATTGGGCTGGGATGATGTGCGCTGGCACGGCGAAGTGCTGGGGTATCGCGCGCTGTGGCAGCGCGCCTACGGACCGCCCGCGCTGGACTGACGATTCAAACAAGGCTTGACCCCATTCACAGGAGATTCATCATGAGCAAACACGCCGCTTTCACCCCCAACTGGATCGAGCAGGTCGCGCCGCCCGATTCGTATCGCAGCCTGTTCAAATGGGGTGACCCGCGCGGTTTCAAGCATCCCAACCGCGGGCTGTACGCGCTGATCAAAGAGACCTTTGGCATGACCGACGCCGATTTTGAAAAACCGGTCAGTACCGGCCTGGAGACGTTCAACGCGCAGCTCCCCGGCGGGTTGGAGCCTGCCCATATGCAGGCGCTGGAGCAGATCGTCGGCGCAGAGAACATCACCACCGGCGCGTATGATCGTGCGCGCGTTTCCTACGGCGGCGGCATGCTCGACGCGCTGCGCCTGCGCCAGCACATTGTGGAAAATTTGCCCGCGGTGGTGCTGGCCCCGCGTTCCACCCCGGAGATTCTGGCGGTGGTGCAGTACTGCGACGCGCAGCGCATCCCGGTGTACATCTACGGCGCGGGCTCGTCGGCCACGCGTGGCGTGGAAGCGGTGCGCGGCGGCGTGTGCCTGGACATGAGCCAGCACATGACCCGTGTGATCGACTTTAACGAGACCAACCAGACCATCACGGTACAGGCCGGCATCTGGGGACCGGAACTGGAAGGCATCCTCAACAACGCGCCCGAAACGCTCAAGGCCAAAGGGCGCTATACCTGCGGGCACTTCCCGCAGTCGTTCATGCATTCCAGCGTGGGCGGCTGGGTGGTGACGCGCGGCGCCGGGCAGAATTCCACCTATTACGGCAAAATCGAGGATCTTGTGCTGTCGCAGGAGTATGTCACCCCGCGCGGCGTGTTGCAGACCCCGGCCTACCCACGCTGTGCCACCGGCCCGGATTTTGACCAGACGATGATGGGCTCGGAAGGCAGCTTTGGCGTGCTGACCACCGTCACGCTGCGCGTGTTCCGCTACATGCCGCGCCACACGCAGCGCTACAGCTACCTGTTCCACACCTGGGAGGACGCACAGGCGGCGGTGCGTGAGGTCATGCAGGGTGAGTTCGGTTTTCCGTCGGTTTTTCGCCTGTCGGACCCCGAAGAGACGGATGTGGCCATGCGCATCTACCACATTCACGGCACGCCGGCCGACACGGTGTTGAAGGCGCTCGATTACCAACCCATGCAGCGCTGCCTGCTGCTCGGTTCGGTGGACGGCGACGCGGCCTACACGCGGCTGGTGGCGCGCAAGATTGGCGCGATTGCCCGCAAGTACCGCGCCTTCACGCTTACGCCCTTCCGCGTCACGCAGCGTTGGGAGCACAGCCGCTTCACCGATCCGTACCTGCGCGAGGATTTAATGGATTATGGCATCCTGATCGACACGCTGGAGTGCGCGGTGAGCTGGGAGCAGGCCCCCAGGGTGCACGCCTACGTGCGCAAATTCGTCAAGAGCCGCCCGCAAACCATCTGCATGACGCACATGTCGCACATGTACCCGCAGGGCACCAATCTGTATTTCATCTTTATCGCGCGCATCACCGATATGGACGAGTTCCTGCGCCTGCAATACGGCGTGCTGCAGGCCATTCAGGAATCGGGCGCGTCGATGAGCCACCATCACGGCATCGGCAAGCAGACCGGCCCGTGGCTGGAGGGACAGATCGGCACGCCCTGCATGGACGTGGTGCGCGCGCTCAAGGCGCATTTTGACCCGCACAACATCCTCAACCCCGGCGGCACGCTCGGGTTGGACATGAGCGCCGAGCAGCGCGAAAAACGCTGGGGATTCCGGTCGTGAGGTTGACGTAAAGCCTTTATACTTATGGGTGGTTCAGAAAAGAAGCTACTGAACAACCGGGGAATCCCTGGAGCACAGAGTTCACAGAGCAGAATCATTTTTAATAAAGAGAAAAGAAGAGGCATCCGATGGGTGAAACGAAATTTCTTCTCCGGTTAACCGCTCATCTTCTCTGTGTCCTCTGTGCCTCATTGGTTTATTCGCTTTAACTTATCTCGCATCACCGGAAAATGCCCATGTCCCCTGAAAACATTCTCGCGATAGACAACGGAACCCAGAGCGTGCGCGCGCTGTTGTTCGATCCGCGCGGCACTCTGCTGGCCAAGGCGCGCGTGCCGATTGAGCCATACTTCTCCACGGCGCCCGGCCTGGCCGAGCAGCACCCGCAGGTGTACTGGGACGCGCTGTGTCAGGCTTGCGCGCAACTCTGGCAAATGCCCGGCGTCGACCGCTCCGGCATTGCCGCGGTGACGCTCACCACGCAGCGCGGCACCGTGGTCAACGTGGACCGCGACGGCCAACCGCTGCGACCGGCCATCATCTGGCTGGATCAGCGCCGCACCGAGGGCCTGCCGCCGGTGGGCGGGCTGTGGGGCGCGGCCTTTGCCGTGGCGGGCGCCGCCGAAACGGTGGCCTATCTGCAGGCCGAAGCCGAGTGGAACTGGATTCGCACCCAGCAGCCTGAAATTGCCAGCGCCACGCACAAATACCTGCTGCTGTCCGGTTACCTGACCCACCGGTTGGTCGGCCGCTTTGTGGATTCGGTCGGCAGCCAGGTGGCGTACATTCCTTTTGACTACAAATCGCAGAACTGGGCGGCCAAATGGGACTGGAAATGGCAGGCCGTGCCGCTGCGCCCGGAGCTGCTGCCCGAACTGGTGCCGCAGGCCGGCCGGCTGGGCGAGATCACCGCCGAAGCCGCCGCCGCCACGGGCATCCCGGTTGGGCTGCCGTTGATCGCGGCGGCCGCCGACAAGGCCTGCGAGGTGCTCGGCTCCGGCTGCCTGGAACCGCAGTACGGCTGTTTGAGCTACGGCACGACCGCCACCTTCAACACCACGCACCGCCGCTACATCGAGGTGGTGCCGCTCATCCCGCCCTATCCCTCGGCGGTGCCCGGCGCGTATGACCTGGAATCTTCGGTTTACCGCGGCTATTGGATGGTGAGCTGGTTCAAGCACGAATTTGGCCTGCGCGAGGAGCGTATGGCGTCGGAGCGCGGCGTGGAGCCGGAAGACCTGTTCGACGACCTGGTCAACGCCGTGCCGCCCGGTTCGCAGGGGCTGGTGTTGCAACCGTACTGGTCGCCGGGGCTGCGCATGCCCGGCCCCGAGGCGCGCGGCGCGATCATCGGCTTTGGCGATGTGCATACGCGCGCGCATGTCTATCGCGCCATTCTGGAAGGGCTGGCCTACGCCCTGCGCGAGGCGGACGAACGCACCGCGCGGCGAAGCGGGGTGCGTCCCACCGAGCTGCGCGTGGCAGGCGGCGGCAGTCAGAGCCGCGCGGCGATGCAGATTACCGCGGATATTTTTGGCCTGCCGGCGGCACGCCCGCACACCTACGAGGCCAGCGGCCTGGGCGCGGCGATCGATGCCGCAGTGGGGGTGGGGCTGCATCCCGATTTCAGCACGGCGGTGCGCGAGATGACGCGCATCGGCGAGGTGTTTGAGCCGGACGCCAAAGCGCACGCGCTGTACGATGAGCTGTACAACGAGGTGTATTTGAAGATGTACGCCCGCCTGCGCCCGTTGTATCAGTCGATGCGCAAGATGAA
>DAOUGY010000356.1:0-4605 GCA_034428975.1 Anaerolineaceae bacterium
GCCACCACCACCATGCCCTTGTTTACCAGGCGCGTGGCGGCCATGGCCGTCGGCGATTGCGGCCAGGCGTAAGCCGAGCCGATGCTCATGTTGAGCACCTGCATGCCGTCCTTCAGCGCGCGCTCCATCGCCGCGATCATGATATCGTCCTCGGTGGAGCCGTTGCAGCCAAACACACGGTATGCGCCGAAGACCACGTCCGGCGCGACGCCCTTCAACCCGTTGGTCGCGTCGTTGGCGCCGATGATGCCGGCCACATGCGTGCCGTGCCCGCCGCAGTCATCCGGGTTGTCGTCCGGCACAGGAACCGGATTGTAGGTGGCGTTGGCCGGATTGGCGTCGTAGGCATCGCCCACAAAGTCCCATCCGTACAGAACGCGCGGCGATGAGTAGAAGAAGCTGCTGTTGGTCTCCGCCACGCCGTTGCCGCCAAAGGCCGGGTGGTTCACGTCAATACCGGTGTCCATCACCGCCACTTTGATGCCCGCGCCGGTGTAGCCCAACTCGGATTGCGCCGTGGCAGCGCCGGTCATGTTCAGCGCCGTGAACAGCTCCGGATCGGCCGGGAGCGTATCCGGAATCGAAACGAGCTGCACCGGGTAGATGTTCTTCACGCCCGGAATGCGCTCCAGTTTGGCCAGATCGCGCGCGGCAATCTGGATGGAAAAGCCGTTGAACAGCGCCTTGAACTCATAGCGCACCTGGTACGCCAGACCGGCTTTCTTGGCGTTGGTGCGGAACATACTGTGCTGCGCATTGACGGTCGTGAGGCTCACCCCATCGGCCGTCGGCCCGCTGGCCAGTTCCACAAACCAGGCTTGCGGCGTCTCATCCACCATTTCACCGGTTTCGGCGGATGGCACGGGCGTCAGCGGATCAATCGGTCCATCCGCATCGGCCGCCGCCGGGAACACCGCCGCGAACAACATCACCACTACCATCATCAGTGAATAAACCGACTTTTTGATCATTTTTTCCTCCCAAACAGACATGCGAATCGATCCGTGGATCGGATGGGCAAAATTCCACGCAACAGTTTCCGATACACCTCCTTTGAACAGCACCAACCAGGCACCGACCGGCGCACAAAGAAACAGGCGGGTGACGGCCGAGAACCCCCGGAGGCAGGGATGCGCAGGATGTTTTGAACGACTGGCAGCGTTGAGGGATTGGGAATGAATGCGTTTTCGCTTCTTAACAAAAAAAGCCGAAGACGCGTCTTCGGCAGTCTGGCAATCTGTACTACGGTCCGGCCCCGCCCTGACAGACCCATGACTTTGCGTCCCCACCTCGCGGTGGGTTTGCCTTTTCGAACTATACGATCATTATAGAGGTTTTTAACGAAAAGAAAAGCACCCAATACGCCGCCGCAACCCTCGGATGTGGATTGCGGCGGCGACTCTCTATGTTCCCTTCTTAAGGCGACGGCCGAAGCCGTCGCCTTAAGCCCGGTCTGATTTACGGGGTGACGATACTAAAGACGTTCGACCAGGCAGACGTTCCGCCCAGATTGACCGCCTTGATGCGGAAGAAGTACGTCACGTTGCGGTACAAACCGCTCTGCGTCGTCTTGACGGTGTTGGCCGACAACGTGGTTGTGGTGAGGCCAATGGTAAAGGTCGCGTTGGTCGCTCGTTCAATGATGAATCCGGTTTCATTGTTCGAGTTGTCCGTCCAGGTCAGCGTGACATTGGCCTTGCTTCCCGAGCGCACTGCCGTCCCTGCCAGATTGCTCGGAGCCGCAGGCAGCGCGGGCGTAACGATTGCATTCGACGTGGCATACGCCGAGGTGCCACCGTTGTTGACCGCCGCCACCCGGTAGATATAACTGTGGTTGGCCGTCACCGTCGTGTCGACATAGGTAACACTGCCGGTGTTGCTGCGAGCCGCCGGCGTGGCCAACAGCGTGAAGGCGCCGCCGTCCACCGAGCGTTCGAGCACAAAGTAGGCTTCATTGGTGGCATTGTCCCGCCAGGTCAGGCTGATCTTGGGACCGCTCTGCAGCACCCCGGTCAGGGTGGTGGGAGCATTGGGCGGGGGCACAACCGGTCCGCCTACTGGAGCGGAGAAGGAATCTCCAGCCGCATTGAAGGCCACCACACGGTAGTTGTATTTTCCAACGACAGCCGGAGTGTAGCTGAACGTCGTCACATTGGCCAGCGTCTGCCCGATGGTCAGGTAGGGGCCAACCTTGCCGTTGTTGGCCACCGTGGCCTGCTCGATGCGGAAGCCGATTTCACCGGTGGATGCACCCCAGGTGGTCGGGTCGCCGTAGTTCACCGGCGTGCCGTCCGTCCAATCCAGTTGAACCGCGCCGGTATTGGCATCCAGCAACGTGTACGTCACCATCGGCGGCGAAGCCAGCGCACGGGATACCGACACGCTCACCGGACGCATCATGTCCATTTCTTCATGGCTGAGGATGTGGCAGTGCCAGACATACTCCCATCCAAAGTTGACCACCTGATTGGTGATGGCCGGGACAATGGGATTGCCCATGATGTCCGTGCTGTTGAACATCGCCGTGGAGCCAATTGGCATCATCGGGTTGAGCGGACGTACGCTGTCCGGCAAGCCAAAGGGCACTTTGGGCACAATCGGGCGCAGCGCCACAATGGTGTCTTCCAGCGGGCTGATGCGAACCGTATCCTTCCAGCCCAACTCGTTGGGGTCGGGTGTGCGGATGATGCCGTCCCAACCCACCCGGTTGATGACCTGCACATCATACAGGTGGAAATGGATCGGGTGCGTATCCACGCCGTTGTGCGTGATCTTCCAGATCTGTGTGCCGTCATCATTGGTCGCGATCGGCGTGACATCCAGGCCGGCTAGCTCCACGCCCTTCAACACTTCGGTGGCCGGGTTGACGTACGGGTACAGGATCAGGTTTTGCTGCGTGCCGGCCTGGGCATTGGGCACTTCCACGCCCAAATTGCCGCTCATACGGCCGTACTCCTTTTCAAACGCTTCACCCATCTCATCCTGAATGGCCTTGTTCACCAGCGAGAAGCGCAGGGGAACGCCCGCCAGGGTATCGAAGTCAACGGCTTCATCGTAGATCTGCACCAGACCCGCGCGCGGGCCGTTGGCCTGGAACGACGTGCCGTAGGCCGTGTTGTACGGCGCCTGCCCGACGATGATCGGGTTCTGCGACGATTCAAACACGCCACTGCCGTCCGCGTGGTGCGCAAAGGCGTTATTCAACGCGGTCAGATTGAACGGTGCAGCCGCCGGGATGTCGGCCACCTTGATCTGCATGATCGTGCGGGTGTTGGGGCCGTAACCGGGCAATACCGGAGGCGCCCCACCCGAGTCGCGCAGGTCGGCGCTGCCGGTGTAGTAGTCATAGCGCGGATCGCGCGCCGGGAACGCCGCCGGGGCATCGTTGTAGAGGATTAGAGTTTTGCCGGCGAATTGCGAGAAGTCCACAATCACATCGGCGCGCTCCGCCGGGCCAAGCAGCAGCGAGTGCTGGTCCACATTGCCGGCGTTGAAGACCGTCGGGTCGGTGACCCAGGTGATGACGTGCGGCGGGATCACCACCGGCGACGGCAGGAAGCCGCCTTCCGTGCCGATCTGAATCCAGCTCGGGCCTTCCGGGCTGAGCGCGGTATCGGGGGTCGGGAAGATGCTGGTATCTGACAGCGCCGCCGCCACTTCCGCCGCATTCAGGGCCACTTCCGTGCCGGTAGCGTCCGCCTGATACAGGCTCAAGTTGAAGAACCGGTCGTTGGCTGCGTTGAGAATGCGCAGGCGATACGATTTGGGGTCCACATTGACGGTCGGGTAAGCCGTACCGTTGACCACCGGGGTGTCGTTGAAGGCTTCCATGCCCATCGAAAGATTCGGCACGCCGGGAATCAGCGGCGGTTCGCACCACGTCACATTCGGATCGCAGTTTGGATCGTAATAGGGGTTGTTAATCGGAGGATAATCAATGTTGGATGTGGGCGGCCAGAACCACGGCCCGTATGCCCAGCGGCCAAACGCGTTCACACCCGAGGCGTCTCCGGGGTTCTGCGCCGGCATGTAGACATGTGGCACCCACAGGTCGCCCAGCGTGCCCCAGCGCGAGAGATCCCAGGTGGGGTCTTCCAACGCCAGCTGCTCTTCAGCGGGCACAAACGTCTTATCCTGAACCACCAGTGGCATCTGGTCGGCAGGGATGATCCCCTGATCCACCAGCGCCTGTTCGGTGGGGTCGGTGATCAGGTAAGCCGCCGCTTCACCGGCGTACACATTCAAGCGCGTGATGCCCCAGGCATGGTCATGGTAGAACATCAGACGCGCGCTCTGCTGATTGGTGTAGAAGAAAGTCTGCGCACCCGGTCCCGGATCGGGCATATCGGGCACGTTCTTCACGCTCACGCCCTTGGGGTACGAGGTATTCTCACCCGCGGGGGTGATCCACTGGTGCGGCGTGCCGTCGCTGATCCACGGGGTGATGCCGCCGTGCAGGTGCAGCGTGGCGCGATTCTCCGCGTAGCAGTCCGGATCCTTGGGCAGATTTCCGCACATCGGATTCTGCGGATCCATTTCGGCCATGCCGCCCATGTTCGGCCCCATGCCGGCGCCCATCACGGTGGTATCCACCGGCAGGAACAG
>DAOUGY010000357.1:0-1721 GCA_034428975.1 Anaerolineaceae bacterium
AGCCCACATCGTCGGACCCTGGCCGTATTCCCATGCCGATTTCTGCGGTTCGCGCTGCGGAGCGCCCAGGTCACGGATGCGCAGCGTGTGTTGAACCACCTCGGTCTCCGCGCGGTCATAGCCGGCCACAGCTGCCATCCAGCGGTCATGAACTTGTTCGTCGATACGCTCACCGGTGCCGGGCAGCCTGCGGGTCAGCGACATGGCAATCTGCGAGCCAAAACCTGCCCCCAGCCGCAGCGCAAATTCGGGCTGGTACGCCCCGCCGCGCGACAGGTTCAGGTCGCCCAGTTCCGGGTCGGGATCAAAACCGTCATCGATGTGCGCGATGGGCGGAACCATGCCCGTTTCCAGGGCCTTAACCGCCACCACGTCCTCGACGCCCACGCCCATGGTGTGCCCGGTAAAGCCCTTGGTGTTTGAAACGATCACCTGGTTGGCCTGCGGGCCAAAGGTGGAACGCAGCGCGTGGATCTCGGCCGCTGCCGAGCCGCCGCGGGCCGGGGTGTAGGTCTCGTGCGACATGAACATCATGCTGCCGGCCATCTCCCCACGCTTTAAGCCAAAGCGCTGCTCGGCCACCAACACCAGCCGTTCCATCACTTCGCTGATGTGCTGCACGTTCAGGCGCGTGCCGTGGAAAGCGCTGTTGGCAATCTGGGTGGAAAGGATCTCGCAAATGGCGCGCACGCCGCGCTCGCGGGCCGCGTCTTCACTCTCCACCACCAGCGCTGCCGCACCCATACCCATGATCATGCCGTTTCGGCGGCGGTCAAAGGGCAGCGCTGCCATCCGCAGGTTCTCTTCGGTAGTGGTCGCGCCGCTGGCCAGCAGGCCGGTACCGATCCAGTTCACCAGGTTGCCGTCGGTCACGTCGTCGCCTGCAATGATCACCACGCGGCGGCAACGCCCGGTGCGGATCCAATCTTCGGCGATACCGACTGCGTGGGTAGTGGTGGCACAGGCGGCGTTGACATAAGTGTTCGGGCCGCGCGCGCCGATGTACTCGGCAAATTGCGAATGGCCCATCGCCAAAATGCGGAAGATGAAACGCCTGTCAAAGTGGTAATCCAGCTTCACCAGTTGCGCTTCCAGCTCCAGGGCGCGCTGTTCCAGCGCCTGCCGCACTTCCGCCTGGGCTGCAAATTTCGCCTGCATGGCGCGCACCTCTGCCAGCTGGTTGGTCAGCGATTGGTGTTCGGAGAAACGCGCCGATTCTTCCGCCAGCCGCTCCACGCCCGGAAAGGCCGAGCCAAAGATCACGCCGGTTTCATCCGCCAGCGCTTCCGGCAGCATCCAGCGGTCGGGCAAGTATGAGCCTGTGCTGGTGCGCTTGTAACGCATCACCAGCGGGATGCCCGCGTCGCGCAGCGCTTCCACGCCGGCCGCGATGGCAAGTTGGGTGGAAATGTCGGTTGCTTCCACGCGCTCGAGCGGCACGCCAAATTCGGCTGCCAGGTCAAAGTCCCCGCTCTGCCCGGCCAGTTTCACCGTCTGACCCAGCGAATCGATCATCACCATCTGCGCGCCGGCCTCGCTTTTTTCCAGGCGGGTCACGCGCCGTTCCAGCATTGCGTTACGCGCTCCCTTCGGCAGCGGCTCAATCATCTGCTCGCCGCGCAGGATGCGCGCCACATTATCCTCTTCAAAGACGTGCTTGCCGCGCCCCGGCAACCCCAGCCCTGCGCCAGTGATCACCACCGAACCGGTCAATGGCAGGC
>DAOUGY010000358.1:0-3873 GCA_034428975.1 Anaerolineaceae bacterium
CGGCGAAGGCGGCATGGAAGCTGACCTGGTTGCCCGCCAGAATGTGCCTTTTAAAGCCATCCCCGCTGCCGGATTGCACGGCGTGGGGCTGGCGGCGCTGCCCCGCAACCTGCTGCAAATGGCTCGCGGTGTGCTGGCTGCGCGCCGCGTATTGGTCGAGTTCCGCCCGGATGTGATCTTCTTCACCGGCGGGTTTATCGCCGGGCCGGTGGCCGTCGCCGCGCGCTCCATCCCCAGCCTGTTGTACGTGCCGGACATTGAACCCGGCAATGCCCTCAGCTTCCTCGCGCGCTCCGCCAAAATCATTGCCCTCACCACCGATACGTCGCGGGCCTTCTTCCAGAATGCCCGCCAGGCGCGCCTGGTGGTGACCGGCTACCCCACCCGCTCCGATCTGCAATCCTGGTCGCGCTCTGCCGCGAAGGAAAAGCTGGGATTGAGCGACGAGCGGCCCGTGGTGCTCATCTTCGGCGGCAGCAAAGGCGCGCGCTCCATCAATCGCGCCCTGCTCTACAGCCTGCCCCGCCTGCTGCAGCGCGCCGAAGTGCTGCACATCAGCGGCAAGCTGGATTGGGAAGATGTGCTCAAGGCGCGTGAACAGCTCCCCGCCGAACTGGCCGGGCGTTACCACGCCTTTGATTACCTGCACGAAATGGGCGCTGCGTTTTCCGCCGCCGACCTGGTGGTCTCGCGCGCGGGCGCCTCTTGCCTGGGCGAGTACCCGCTGTTTGGTCTGCCCGCCGTGTTGGCGCCCTATCCGTATGCCTGGCGTTACCAGAAAGTCAACGCCGGGTATCTCGTCGAACGCAACGCCGCGCTCCTGCTGGAAGACGAACGATTGGCCACCGATCTCATTCCGCTGGTGGAAAACCTGCTGGACCATCCGCAGCAGTTGGACGCCATGCGCCAGTCCATGCGGGCCCTGGCCCAACCGGACGCCGCACAAAAGATCGCCGCTCTGATTTGTGAGCTGGCCGGCTCGCAAGAGAGGAAAGGATAAGCGCATCATGGTCAGCCTTTCCGCCCTGCTTTGGATTTTCGTGTTCATCTTTGCGCTGATCGGCGCGACGCGTGGATGGGCCAAAGAAATGCTGGTCACCTTTGCGGTGATGCTCAGCATGTTCATCACCACCGTGCTGGAAAAGTTCGTGCCCGGTATGCTCTCCACCTTCAGCGCCAACGGCGGCGCCCTGCTCTTCTGGTACCGCACCGCCTTGCTCTGCCTGCTGGTCTTTTTCGGGTACCAGACACCCAACATCCCCAAATTCGCCGCCACCAATCGCTTCATCCGCGACCGGCTGCAGGACTCGCTGTTGGGGATTTTTCTGGGTGCCATCAACGGCTTCCTGATTTTCGGCAGCATCTGGTGGTATATGGATAAAGTGGGTTATCCGATTGACATCGTCATTGCCCCCGACAGCGGCACGGCAATTGGCAAAGCCGCGCTGCAAATGGTGGCCCTGCTGCCGCCCAACTGGTTGGGCGAACCGATCATCTATTTTGCGGTGGCGATTGCCTTCGCATTTGTTCTGGTGGTGTTTATCTGATGAAACACGTGCACCTGATTGGCATTGGTGGTACCGGGCTGTCGGCCATTGCGCGCGTCCTGCTCGAGCAGGGCTGCACGGTCAGTGGCTCCGACCGCAGCCTGTCGCCGCTGGCGGTTGACCTGATCAACGCCGGCGCGCATATCTTTGCCGGTCACGCCGCCGCCAATATCACTGGCGCCGATGTGGTGGTGCGATCGTCCGCCGTCGGGTCCGACAACCCCGAAGTACAGGCCGCGTTGCAGGCCGGCGTTCCGGTGCTCAAACGCTCCGAATTCCTCGGCCAGTTGCTGGCGGGCCGCTGCGTGATTGCCGTCGCCGGCACCCACGGCAAAACCACCACCACCTCCATGATTGCCGAAATGCTGGTCCGCCTGGGTCAAAACCCCGGCTACATCATTGGCTCGGTCAGCAAAAATCTCAAAACCAACGCCACCGCCGGCAGCGGTCCGCTGTTTGTCATCGAAGCCGACGAATATGACAACATGTTCCTCGGTCTGACGCCGCAATTGGCCGTGGTGACCATGATGGAACACGATCACCCGGATTGCTTCCCCACCATGGCCATCTACCGCGCCGCATTCCAGCAGTTCGTCGGCCGGCTGGTGCCCGGTGGTGACCTGCTGACCGGCACCGACAATCCCGAAGCCGCCGCGCTGGCCGGAGAAGTGCCCCCTGGCTGCACCGCCTGGAGTTATGGCACCGGCTCCGCCGATTATTCCGCGATTCACTTGCGCCCCAATGCCGCCGGCGGTCTGTCCTTCCAGGCGCTCTTCCGCGGCAACACATTGGCCGATGTGCACTTGCAGGTACCAGGCGAGCACAACGTGCGCAACGCTCTAGCCGCCCTGGCTTGCGCTCACCGCCTGAATCTGCCGGTGGATGCCGCCGCCCGCGCGCTGGGTGAATACGCGGGCGCAGGCCGGCGCTTTGACCTGCAAGGCGTGGTTCACGGGGTCACGGTGATTGACGACTATGCGCACCATCCGACCGAGATCCGCGCCACCCTTTCCGCCGCCCGCCAGCGCTACCCCCAGGCGCGCATCTGGGCCGTCTGGCAGCCGCACACGTATTCGCGCACGCGCGCCCTGCTCGAGACCTTCACCACGGCATTTGTCGACGCCGATCAGGTGCTCGTCACCGAGGTCTATGCGGCACGCGAAGTTTCAGACGGTTTTTCCGCGGCGCAGGTGGTCGAGCGCATGCCCCACCCCAACGCCCTCTTTGTGCCCGGTCTGGACGAAGCCGGAGACTACCTGCTGCAGCACATTCGCCCCAATGATGTGGTCATTGTGCTCTCCGCCGGAGACGCCGACCGCATCAGCGCCCGCCTGCTGCGCGAACTGAAATCGGGAGGGAACTCGCATGACTGATCCCAAAAAGCGCACCTACGATTCAACCACCATCGCCTCTGTGCCGGTCAGCCTGGTTCCCGAGGAAAAACCCGCGCGCAAGCCGGTGCGCCCCGAAAAACCGGCCCTCGAAAAGACAGACCGACGTGAGGATGTTGTCAACCGCCTGATCGACCGGATCAAGACGATCTAAACGAAAGGACAGCATGAGCATCGATATCCGCGAACTTCGCCAGCGCTTTGGCAGCCGCCTGCAGGAGAACATCCGCATGGCCGGCTATACCACCGCGCGCGTAGGCGGCCCGGTCGATGCCCTGCTAATGGCCAATTCCGCCGACGAGCTGGCCGCCGATGCTCAAACCCTGTGGGATTGCGGCGTACCTTTCGTCGTGCTGGGCAGCGCGTCCAACGTGCTGGTCAGTGATGCCGGCCTGCACAGCGTGGTCATCCTCAATCGTGCCCGCGCTGTCACCTTCAACGCCGCCGCCAACCCGCCCACCGTGCGCGCCGAATCGGGCGCCAATCTGGGATTGCTGGCGCGCCTGGCGGTTCTCGAGAACCTGGCCGGGTTGGAATGGGCCGCCACCATCCCGGGCAGCCTGGGCGGCGCGGTGTACGGCAATGCCGGCGCGCACGGCGGCGACATGAACGCAAGCCTTTTGCTGGCAGAAATCTTGCATCAAACTTCTGGCAAACAGGTCTGGACAGTGGATCAAATGGCCTACAGCTACCGCAGCAGCGCGCTCAAGCGAAACCCCGGACAGGCGGTCATCCTCGCCGCGCAAATGAAGCTCGCGCAGGATGCGCCGCAGGCCGTCCAGGAACGCATGAACGCCAATTCCGCACAGCGCCGCCGCAGCCAGCCGCCAGGCGCCAGCATGGGTTCGATGTTCAAGAATCCGGCAGGTGATTACGCCGGACGGCTGATCGAGGCAGCCGGACTCAAGGGTACGCGCGTCGGGGGCGTGGAAATC
>DAOUGY010000359.1:0-2105 GCA_034428975.1 Anaerolineaceae bacterium
GATCACCGCTGAAGTGGGGGCGTTGATCGTGCCAATCTTTTTCGGGGTTCACAGTCCCATTTCGCGAATAAAACAGTCTGTTTCTTCACGGGTGGGCATGGAAGGCTGAGCGCCCATGCGCGTGACGGAAATGGCTGCCGCGGCGCTGGCAAAACCGGCTGCGTCTGCCAACGATCGACCTTCGGCCAACCCCACGGCTAGCGCGCCCACAAAGCAGTCGCCCGCAGCGGTGGTATCCACCGCACGCACGGGAACAGCCGGCAACCGGTGCGCGCCCGTTTTTTCCAGAATAAATGAGCCGCGGTTGCCCAGCGTGAGGATCACGCTGCCCACGCCTTTATCCAAAAATGCGGTTCCAGCGGCTACGAGCGCATCCTCGCTCCCAACATCCACGCCAGTAATGAACGCCGCCTCATGTTCATTGGGAATAATGACATCGATCAGGGCCAGCAATTCATCCGCCAGACGCTGAGCTGGCGCTGGGTTAAGCATCACCCGCGCGCCTTTCTGGCGTGCCATGCGCGCCGCGCAGAAAATCGTTTCCAGCGGCGTCTCCAGCGGCATCACCAGCCAATCCAACGCCGGAATCTGCGCCAGGTTGCGCTCAATTTCCTCCGCCGTCACGGTGAAGTTGGCTCCAGAAGCCACCGCGATGCTGTTCTGGCCGTTCTCGTCCACTTCAATCAGAGCCACGCCGGTGGCCGCGTTCTCATCCACGCCGATATAGCGGGTGTCGATGCCTTCTTTTTTCAACACGTCCAAAAGCTCACGGCCAAAGGCATCCGCGCCGACTCTTCCCAGCATGGTCACCTGCGCGCCCAGCCGTGCCGCCGCCACTGCCTGGTTGGCGCCTTTGCCGCCCGGAAAGGTGGCAAATATGCCGCCCAGCAGGGTCTCTCCGGGTTTCGGGATTCGCGGCATGCGGACCACCAGATCCATGTTCAGGCTGCCGACCTCAACAATGTGCATATCTGCTCCTTGCCTTTCATGAACTGCGTCATGGTTTTCGTCCGGCAAAGTCGCTGGCGGAGATTCTCCGCCAGCGACCCGTTTACCGTTGGCTTATAGAATTACGGGCAGCTAATCTTCCCGTTGAAAGCGAGCTTCTCAACCATGCAGGAATTATCTTTGTTGATCAGCGCCATGTCAATGGGTGGCTTCTCTTTTTTTCGGCAGCGCCGTTCTTGAATGTAAATTGACCACACCGCTGGGAATGCCTTGTCCTTCCAATAGATCGCATGTCTGCACCGACGATACCAGCGCGCTGGAACCGTCCAAGCTGCTGGCGCCATGCGCGGTCGTCTGATCTACATCCTCATCACCGATCAATCCACCGCCGGGCGGCTGATCGCGGAATAACCTCAGCGGGGTTCCCGATACCTGGGCGGTGCGCCCCGGCGAAAGCCCCCGGTTTCCTCCGCGCTATCCGCGGTCCAATTCAGCGCCCGATCCCCAACCCTTCCCTGAAGGGACGAGCATTCCCAACGAATTCTCAATTTCCAACACCCAAAAACCCTTGACACAGTATACTATTTAGTATATTATATACTCCATAGTATACGGGAGCGAGGTGATCCGGATGGAAGCCAAACCCATGCATGAGAACGAGGCGCTGATTTTGCGCGAAGGCTGGCGGTTGTTTCAACAGAAAGGGTATCGCGGTGTATCGCTGGATGAACTGTGCCAGCAATGCAACCTGACCAAACCCACCCTCTACTACTACTTTGGCGACAAAGAAAACCTCTTCGTCCAGGTACTGCGCCATCAACTGGGCGGCTTCCATGCCAGCATCGAAGCCCCCGGCTCACTGGCCGAAAAGCTAGAACGTTTTGCCGCCGCCATTCTCGTCAGCTTCCAGACCGAATACACCGCCTTGTTGCGCGACCGCGAACACATCAAGAACCCCGAAAACCGGCAGGCCATCCGGCAGGCCTTCCACACCGAGTTGTTCGGCCCTTTGCGCGCCTTGATGCAAGCCGGAATGGATTCGGGTGAGCTGCGTCCGGCCGGCGCCGATAAGCTCTCGCTGATCTTCCTGGGGATCATCAACAATTTCATCAACCGCGCCAGTGATATGAACACCACCAATGCCGTGCTGGCCGCCG
>DAOUGY010000360.1:0-1894 GCA_034428975.1 Anaerolineaceae bacterium
CTGGCCCTGTATGGCTCCAGCGCGGGCGGCTACACCGTGCTTAATACGCTCATCCGCCACCCCGGCAAATTCCGCGCAGCGATTGACGCGTATGGGGTCAGCAACCTGTTCAAACTGGACGAGGACACGCACAAGTTTGAGCGTTACGCCAACGCGCGCCTGATTGGACCGCTGCCGCAGGCCGCCGAGAAATACCGCGACTGGTCGCCGGAGTTTCACGCCGATGCCATCCGCGATCCGCTGGCGATCTTCCAGGGCGAAAATGACCCGGTGGTGCCGAAAAGCCAATCGGACGCGATTGCCGCTGCGTTGCGGCGCAATGGGATTCCACACCTGTACCGGGTGTATCCCGGCGAGGGACACCGCTTCCGCAAAAGCGAAACGCGGCTGGATTTCATCCTGAGCATGGAGCGGTTCCTGCAGGAGCATTTATCCCTGGATAAGTGAGCGATCTCGGCGCACCTTGATGTGTTGAGCGGAGGCATGCAGATGTCACGGGCAAAAATGCAGGTTCTGGTCATCCCTTTTTTTCAGGAAGGCAATTCAGTCCAGTATTGCATTTTCAGGCGCGCAGATATGGGCATCTGGCAATTCATCGCGGGCGGAGGCGAGGCGGATGAAACCCCCTTGGAAACGGCCAGGCGAGAAACCCGGGAAGAAACAGGGATTGGGCCAAACGCAGTATTCCATCAGCTTGCATCCATTTGCAGCATTCCTACGCAAATCTTCTCAGAAAGAATTCGAGCCGATTGGGGCGAAGAGTGCCTCGTGATTCCCGAATACGCCTTCGCGGCCAGGGTACACGCAATGGAGATCGTTCTATCAGCCGAACACGGCAAATATCGCTGGGTGGATTACCACACGGCCCTGCAACTGCTTAAGTTTGATAGCAATAAGACCGCTTTGTGGGAACTCGATCAGAAGATCAAGCAGAAAAGAATTTGACCCCGAAAAATCGCACAATAATACCCACCGGATGAGCATGCTCACACGGTGGGTATCTTTTGATTGAGTCAGCCGGAACGATACGTGCCTATCCGGTCTTTTCTTCTTTCAGATGTGTGGCAGCCAACTGCTCGAGGATGGCGATCACAGCCGAATTATCCAAATCGCCCATGCCCAGCGTGCTCATGGCATTGAAGAGCTGCGCGTTGACCGCGGTGGCCGGCAGCGCGACGCCGTATTCGCGCGCGGTTTCGATGACGATGTTGAGGTCTTTGGCCTGCATGCGCGCCTTGAAGCCGGGCTGGCGGTTGCCGGCAAACAGGCGCGGGGGTTTCACATCCAGCGTCCAGCATTGGGCAGCGCCGCCGCGGATGGCCTGAATCACCTTGACCGGGTCGGTGCCGGTTTTTTTCGCCAGCACCAGCAATTCGCCCATTGCCACCATCTGCGCGGCGACCATGATCTGATTGGCGGCCTTGGCCACCTGGCCGCTGCCGGAATCGCCGACGTGCGTGATGGTTTTGCCCATGGACTCGAAGATCGGGCGCACCGTTTCCAACGCTTCGGCCGGGCCGCCGACCATGATGGCCAGCGTGCCGTTGCGCGCGCCGATGTCGCCGCCGCTGACGGGCGCATCCAACGCGGCCACGCCCACCTCGGCCAGCCGCCGGGCGACTTCGCGCGCCGTGGCCGGCTTGATGGTCGAGTTGTCCACCCAGATCAGGCCGGGGTGCGCGCCCTGCAGGATGCCGTCCGGGCCGAGCACCACCTGCTCGATGTCCGGCGAATCCGGCAGGTTGGTGAACACCACGTCCACCTGCCGGGCCACTTCCGCCGGGCTGAAAGCGGCGGTTGCGCCTTCGGCGACCAACTCATCGACGGCTGCACGGCTGCGGTTGTGCGCCACCAGCGGGAAACCCGCCTTGAGGATGTTGCGGGCGATGGATTT
>DAOUGY010000361.1:0-3972 GCA_034428975.1 Anaerolineaceae bacterium
AAACTGCTCGAATGGTATGATCGCTCTGCCCGCAGCCTGCCCTGGCGCGGGCAGACGGATTCCTATGCGGTGTGGGTCTCCGAGATCATGTGCCAGCAGACGCGTGTGGACACGGCCATCCCGTATTACTTGCGCTGGATGGAACGATTTCCCAGCGTGGCGGCACTGGCGGCGGCCGAAGAACAGGACGTGCTGCAAGCCTGGGAAGGCCTGGGCTATTACAGCCGCGCGCGCAACCTGCACCGCGCCGCCCGCCAGGTGATGGAACAATTCAACGGTCAACTGCCCGCCGACCGCGCTGCGCTGGAAGCCCTGCCCGGTTTTGGGCGTTACACCGCCGCCGCCGTGGCCTCCATGGCCTTTGGCCTGGACGAGGCCGCGCTGGACGGCAACATCCGCCGCGTGCTGGCGCGCGTGTTTGATCTGCGCCTGCCGGCCCGCTCACGCGAGGGCGAGCAGCGCCTGTGGCAACTGGCCCGTGAACACCTGCCACCCGGTCGCGCCGGTGATTACAACCAGGCGCTGATGGACCTTGGGGCTCAAATCTGCACCCCGCGCAGCCCCCATTGCCCCGCCTGCCCGCTCAACGCCCTGTGCGAAGCCAAGCGCCTGGGGGTGCAGGCCGAACGGCCGCTGCCCGAAGTGCGCCCGGCTGTGCCACATTACACCGTTACCGCCGCCGTGCTGCACAACGACGGGCGCGTGCTGATCGCCCGCCGGCCGTCGCAAGGTCTGCTGGGCGGGCTGTGGGAATTCCCCGGCGGCAAGCTGGAGGAAGGCGAAAGCCTGCCCGATGGCCTGCGGCGTGAGATCCGCGAGGAACTGGCCGTGGAAATTGAAGTGGGCGCAGAGTTGGGGGTCTACCAGCACGCCTACAGCCATTTTCGCATCACGCTGCACGCTTTCCGCTGCACCCTGCGGCAAGGCGAGCCGCAAGCCCTGGCCGCCAGTGAATTGCGCTGGGTGGCGCCCGCGGATTTGGGGCACTTCCCCATGGGAAAAATCGACCGGCAGATTGCGCGGCGGGTCTCCAATCTGGCATAATAGAAGCAGGCTTGTTGCGCAGGCCCGAGGTGACCAATGGATACCGGGCGAAGTGAAGACCTGGAGCGTATGATCCGCGAGCAAATCGAGCGGCGCGGGCTGCATGATCCGCGCCTGCTGGCGGCCTTGCGCGCCGTACCGCGTCACTGGTTTGTTCCGGCTCACCTGCAAGAATATGCGTACGACGACGGCCCGCTGCCCATCGGCCTGCACCAGACCATCTCCCAACCCTACATCGTCGCGTATATGACCCACCGGCTGGCGCTGACCGGCCGCGAAAAAGTGCTGGAAATCGGCACCGGCTCCGGCTATCAGGCCGCCGTGCTGGCCAACCTGGCCGGCGAAGTGCACAGCGTAGAAGCGCTGCCCGCGCTGGCCTGCCAGGCCGCCGAAACCCTACGCCCGCTCGGGCTGGCCAACCTGCATCTGCACACCGGCGACGGCTCGCTGGGCTGGCTGGAGGCCGCGCCGTTTGATGCCATCCTGGTCACCGCCGCCGCGCCGGGCACCCCCCCACCGCTCGTCGATCAACTGGTCGAAGGCGGGCGCATGGTGCTGCCGGTCGGTCGGCGCGGCGGGCAGGTGCTGTGCAGCGGCGTGAAAATCCGCGGCGAAATGGAATGGGAAGAGGATTTTTCCGTGTCGTTCGTGCTGCTGCGCGGCGCATATGGCTGGGGCGAAGAAAAATAGCGCGGGCGGGAGATCTCTCCCACCCGCTTAATAGACTTCCATTCAAAACGGAAATGTTATTCCGGCCACCAGCACACGCCCAGGCAATTGCCGTCCGGGTCGCGGAAGGTAAAATCGCGCACCTCGCCGTGGTCCTCCAGATCACCCACCTGCGCTCCGGCATCCGCCAGCAGACGGTGCGCCGCTTCAATATCATGAACAAACAGATTGAACACCACCTGGTCCACCGGGCGAAAGACATGCCCATCCGGCGCTTCGGAATGGCCGGGAAAGCCGTGCTGCAGCAAAGTCAGCGGCGTCTGGTCCAGCCGCAGGCAAGCCGCGCCTTCCACCTGCCAGAGCAATTCCAGCCCCAGCGTGCGCTGATACCAGTCCACGGCGCTCTCCAGGTCGCGCACCGGCAGGAAGACGGTGTCCACGCGGGTGAACAGGGGCAGGTTCATGACCCCTTACTCCAATTCCGACGTACAGTTGGGGCAGCGCGTGGCCTTGAGCGGGATGGTAGAGCAGCAGTGCGGGCATTCCTTGGTCGTAGGCGCCGCGGGGGCTTCAGCGGGCTTGCGCGTCAGGCGGTTGATCTGGCGCACCAGCAGGAAGATGAAGAACGCCACGATCAGAAAATCGACAACGGTGTTGATGAAATTTCCATAATTGAGCGTCACGGCGCCATTGGCCTGCGCATCCGCCAGGGTGGCGTATTTCTCGCCGGACAGGGTGAAGAACAGGTTGGTGAAATCCACCTTGCCCAGCAGCAACCCGATGGGCGGCATGAGCACATCGTTGACAAACGATGTGACGATCTTGCCAAAGGCCGCGCCAATAATCACACCGATGGCCAGATCCAGCACGTTTCCCCGCAAAGCAAATTCTTTGAATTCTTTGAGCATATCCCCTCCTTTTTAAAGATGAATGGACATCACCATTATACTGACCTTCAACCGAATTGGTGACCCGTTCCCTGGAGATCGCGCCGCCTCCTCATGCTTCGCGGAAGCGCCGCTCCAGCTCGCCCGCCGTGATCAGCCCATCGCTGCCGCCGCGCAGGGTGCAGGCATGGCGCGCGGCGATCTGCCCGCGGCGGATCGAATCGTCCAGCGAGTATCCTTGCAGCACATAACTGGTCAAAAAGCCGACCGCCAGCGAATCACCGGCGCCGTTGGTATCCACCACCGGCCGATCAAACACGACCGGCGGATAGAAGCGCACGCCCTGCGCCGTGCCCAGCGCGCAGCCCTGCGCGCCACGCCCCACCACCACCATGGATCGGGGATTTCGCCGTCGCAATTCTTCCATCAACGGCGTGGGGTCGGGGTGATTGGCCGCCGAGAGGAACAGGATATCGGCAGCGGCGATGAAATCGGCGCGGTAGCCGTCGTCCAGGCTGACCACGTCCTGCAGGTCACAGGCTACCGTCACGCCCGATTGGCGTGCATCGGGCAGCAGCCGGCGCGCCCAGTTGGGAATATTGAAATGCGCCAGGCGCGCCCCGCGCAGCACCGCGCGTGCGGCTTGCAGGTCGGGCTCAAGCCGCATATGCCCTTTGCCGTCGTAGAAATTCTTGCGCCGCCCGTCCGGGTACATGATGTTGACACTGCGAGCAGTGCCTCGTGGGTCGCAAAACACCGCGGTGGTATCAATGCCGTCGCGGGCAAATTCCTCGCGGATGAAGCGCCCGCAAAAATCGTCGCCCAGCGCGCCGATGAACGCCGTGCGCTGCCCCAGCCGGGCATAACCGCGCGCCGCATACCCGCCCGCCTGACCAAGGGTATCCAGATTTTGGGTGAAATTGGCTTCGACGTTAAAATCAATCTCCCGGCCGGGCAGATACACATTGGTATCAATCCCGGCATTCCCCACCACAACCACGTCAATGGATTCAGGCATACTCTCTCCTATTGTTCTTATCCATTTTAGCAAGATCTAGCGTCGATCAAAGGCGCCAGCCGCCGCACTTCGCAATCCCCTTCAATTGTGGGATAATGTCTTTTTAGAATTCTCTCGGGAGGAACACCTGTGAAATTGAACAAAGTATGCGTCCTGGGGTTGGGCTATATCGGTCTGCCCACCGCCAGCATGCTGGCCACTCACGGCCTCAAAGTCGCCGGCGTAGACGTCAACCCCCACGTGGTGACCACACTGCAAGCCGGCGAGATTCACATTCACGAACCCGGCCTGCGCGAAGTGGTGCAATCGGCCGTGCGCTCCGGAATGCTTTCCGTCAGCGCCCGCCCCGAAGAA
>DAOUGY010000362.1:0-4303 GCA_034428975.1 Anaerolineaceae bacterium
TGACCCTCACCTGCACCAACCGCATCCCGCTCGGCTCGGGCCTGGGGTCCAGCGCCGCCGCCGGGGTGGCTGGCATTCTGGGCGTTCGCGCCCTGCTGGGGCACGCGCTGCCACCCGCGGACCTGCTGAACCTGTCCGCCGAGCTGGAAGGCCATGCCGATAACGCCGCCGCCGCGCTGCTGGGCGGGCTGACGCTGGTTTCCGGTGAGGATCAACACTGGGTGCAGCGGAAGATCGAATTGCCCGCCTGGCAGGCCGCCGTGGTGGTGCCAACCTTCCGGCTGCCCACGCATCAGGCGCGCGCCGCGCTGCCCCGCCGCGTGTCCCTGCCCGACGCGGTGTTCAACATTGGGCGCGCGGCGCTGGTGGTGGAGGCGCTACGCAGCGCCGATGAGAACCTGCTGCGTACCGCCCTGCAGGATCGCCTGCACCAGCCGCATCGTCTCAAGCTCATCCCCGGTGCGGAAGCGGCCTTATCCGCCGCCGCGCGTTTCGGCCCGGCGGCCCTCTCCGGCGCCGGCCCGGGCATGATTTTGTTTGGGATGGACACCGCCGTGCTGGAAGACGCCGCGCAAGCCATGCGCAACGCGTTTGAAAGCGCCGGGTTGCCTGCCCGCGCCTGGGTGTTACCGGTCAGCAATCGCGGGGCGTTGGAAGGATAGAGTTTTTGGTAATTAGTTCTTGGTGAATAGTGCTTGGTGGTTCGTGCTTCGCGACCCCGGTGGCGAAAAATTCATCCACGGATGACACAGATACTCACGGATTCGTAAAAATCTCGACGCCCCGGCAGTGCCCCTTCCCAATCCATTTCCTGCTCACGCCGCCGTCCCCGGCGGCGTAGATTCAGCCATAAAAAAACTCTGCGCCTCTGCGGTGAAGGTTTGACCAGAGAAAAACACAGATAAATAAACATCCCGACGCCGCAAATGACGCCGGGATGATTCTTCTCTGTCTCCTGCCCATTGCCTACTTTCGTCTCACTTCAACGGCCGGAACCCCTCGCCCAGCGCCTCGTGCGCCGTGCCAATCACCATAAACGCCGCCGGGTCCACTTCGCTGACCAGCTCCTTCACCTGGCTGACCTCGGAGCGGGTGATGACGGTGTACAGCACGGGGCGATCGGCGCCGGTGTAGGCGCCCGTGCCGGAAAGGATCGTCACGCCGCGCTCCATGGTGTTCAAAATGCGGTCCGACACTTCCTGCGGTTTCGCCGTCACAATCATCGCCGTGCGGAAAATCGCCGAGCCTTCCGCCGCCATCTCGGCCGCCAGCCCGCTGACGTAAATCACCACCAGGCCGTAGAGTGCTTTCTCCCAGTCAAACGCCAGGCCGCCCAGCAGCACCACCAGCGTATCGGTAATCAAGTAGGATTGCGAAATGGATATGCCCAGCCGGAAGTTGAGGATGCGCCCCAGAATGTCGGAGCCGCCCGACGTGCCGTGCCCGCGGTAGACAATGCCCAGGCCAACGCCCAGCATCAAACCGCCGTACAGGCTGTTGAGCACCGGGTCATGCGTGATGCCCTGCTCGGGGATGAAGAACACCAGCAGGTCGGTCAGCACCGAAAACATCAAAATGGCAAAACCGGTGCGCAGCGCGAACTTCGGCCCGCCCAAAAAGCGCCAGCCCAAAACGAAGAGCGGAATGTTTCCAATCAACACCATCAAACCAATCGGCCAGCCGGTGAAGTGGTTGATGATCTGCGCCCCGCCGGAGATGCCGCCAGAGACCAATTGCGCCGGCACCAGAAATAAACGCATGGCCAGCGCCTGAATCAGCGAGCCGATCAGCACCAGCAAAAAATCCAGCGCGTTGCGCCAGGTCAATTCCAGTTTGCCGGATGACTCCAGCCACTTTTTAAACGTCCATCGATTGCTGTTGTTTTGAGCGTTCATCGTACCCTTCCTGTATAAACAACGATTGCGCGACGCTCCATTATAGAAGAGCATGCCCGCCGCGTATAGAGATAAAAATTCTAAAATGTGACGCCGCGTTTCACAGCCGCGACTCTTGTCCACTGCGCCGGGTCGGATATGCTATAATTTCTCCCCAGAAAGGTGATGTATGTTCAAGAATATTGCGCGTCTTCTGGGTGGCGACCCTATTAAACGCGATATCGACCGCTTCACGCAGGTGGTCAGCCAGATCAACGACCTGGAAGCCGAATACGAGAAACTCGACCATGCCGCACTGCGCGCCAAGACGGACGAATTCCGCGCACGCGTTCAGGCCGGCATAGAAAACGGCCGCACGCAGGCCGAAATGCTCGATGAGATCCTGCCGCAGGCCTTTGCCGCCGTCCGCGAAGCGTCCAAGCGCACCCTCGGTCAGCGCCATTACGATGTGCAATTGATCGGCGGCATGGCTCTGCACAACGCGCGCATTGCCGAAATGCGCACCGGCGAAGGCAAAACGCTGGTGGCCACCCTACCCAGCTACCTCAACGCGCTCACCGGGCGCGGCGTGCACGTCATCACCGTCAACGATTATCTGGCCCGCCGCGATGCGCGCTGGATGGCGCCGATTTACAACCTGCTGGGGTTGAGCGTGGGCGTGTTGCAAATGGCCGCCCGCACCGAAAACGGCCGCAAAGCCTTTGTGGTCAGCCTGGAAAAGACCTCGCCGCAGGAAGATCAGCACCAGCTTGAACTGGTGGACCGCGTGGAAGCCTACCGCGCCGACATCACTTACGGCACCAACAGCGAATTTGGCTTCGACTACCTGCGCGACAATCTGGCCAACCGGCTGGAAGAACGCGTGCAGCGCGGGCATTATTTCGCCATCGTGGATGAGGTGGACAACATCCTCATCGATGAAGCGCGTACGCCGTTGATCATCTCCGGTCCGGCCGCCGAAAACGCCGAGTGGTACATCAAGATGGCCCAGGTGGTGCGCCAGCTCAACCCCGACGACTACGAAGTCAATGAAAAAGACCGCCAGGTTTCGCTGACCGAGATCGGCGAAGTGCACGTGGAAGAGCTGCTGGAGATGCCGCTGCGCGACCCCGAACGCCCCGAGGACATCACCCCCGAGCAGGCACGCGCCATGGGCTTTTTGGAACAGGCCTTGCGCGCCCAGTTCCTCTACCACCGCAACAAAGAATATCTGGTGCAGAGCGGCAAAGTAATCATCGTCGATGAATTCACCGGCCGCCTGATGCCCGGACGGCGCTGGTCGGAAGGTCTGCACCAGGCCGTGGAAGCCAAAGAAGGCGTCAAGATCGAGCCGGAAAACGTCACCTACGCCACCATCACCATCCAGAATTACTTCCGCATGTACGAAAAGCTGTCCGGCATGACCGGTACGGCGCTGACCGAATCCGAAGAGTTCGGCAAGATTTACAAGCTGGATGTGCTGCCCATCCCGATGAATCTGGAATTTCAGGCCACGCGCAACGATTCGCCGCTGATGGCCGTGGAAGAGAAGGATGAGCAGGGGTACCGCTACACCAAATACGTGCGCCGCAGCGAACCAACGCGCGCGGTGTTCTTCCGCCGCAAGGACTACCCCGATGTGGTCTACCGCACCGAAGAAGGCAAGCTGCGCGCCATCATCCAGGAGATCATTTACTACCACGTCATCGGCCGCCCGCAGTTGGTCGGCACCACGTCGGTGGAGCACTCCGAACGCCTGTCGCTGCGCCTGGGCGCGGAATCGATCCGCCGGCTGCTGCAGGCCCTGCTGCTGCGCCACACCTGGCTGGAGAAATACAACCAGCCCGCCGAGCGCGACATTCCCGATCTGCGTTTCCTCAACCGCCCGGTGGATGAGCTTAACGCGGGCGAAATGCGCGCGCTGGGGCGCGGCCTGGGGTTGAATTCGATCAGCGCGGAAGAACCGGAAAATCTTAACCACCTGCTGGCCATCCTCGGTCTGAATGCCGACGACGCACCGCGCCTGCTGCGCGTGGTGCAGGGCGGCATCCCCCACCAGGTGTTGAACGCGCGCAAGCACGACGAAGAATCGATGATCATTGCCCGCGCCGGCGGTTTTGGCATGGTGACCATCGCCACCAACATGGCCGGCCGCGGTGTGGATATCAAGCTGGGCGGCGAGTTGCCTGAAAGCGTGCTGGCGGATGTCATCCGCGTGCTCGACCGCGCCGGGGTGGACGACCCCTACGACCTGACCAACGACGCCCGCCGGCAGGAACTGCTCAAGCTCGATCCGGCCAGTTATGAACTGTACGCCGAATCGGTGCAGGCCTTCTTTAAGTATCTCGACGATATGGCCAAAGTGCGCGAGCTGGGCGGTTTGCACGTCATCGGCTCGGAACGCCACGAAGCGCGCCGCATCGATAACC
>DAOUGY010000363.1:0-26543 GCA_034428975.1 Anaerolineaceae bacterium
GGTAACGGAGACTCCGGTATCGACTTCGACGCCGACGAACACGCCGACGAACACGCCGACCAACACGCCGACCAACACGCCGACCAACACGCCGGTTGGTACTGAGACCCCGATCGTCACCCAACCACCGACAGAAACGCCGGTTGTGACGGAAACCCCGATCGTAACGCAGCCGCCGACCGAAACCCCGGTAGTCACCGAGACCCCGGTTGTGACGGAAACCCCGGTTGTCACTCAGCCGCCGACGGAAACTCCGGTTGTGACGGAAACCCCGATTGTCACCGAGACTCCTCCTGTAACGGAAACCCCGGTTGTGACCGAACCGCCCAGCACCGAAACACCGGTTGTCACGCAGCCGCCTGCCAGCACCAGCACGCCGAATAACGGCTCCAACGATCCGCGCACACCGCTGCCCACGCTGCAGCAGCCCGCCGGTCAGCCACAGGTGCTCATCCCGGTGACGGGCGCCGAAACCTCCGCTGGTGGAACGCTGGACCTGGGCGCACTGCAATCGCTGTTCATCAACCTTGGTCTGGTCTCGCTGGGCCTGGCGATTGTGATGCACACCATCACCCGACGGCTCGGATAGTCCTCGAGCTCTACCTTGAGTAATCGCAGGGGTGCGTTGAAAGACGCACCCCTGCATGGATTAAGGGGTAGCCTTGGTTCAAGGCTCTGTATTTGCCACGAAAACTTAAAAATGGCAACCAAAATGAAAAGAATAATTGACATACTGAATTCCAATAGATATAATACAGATGTAATAATTTGACAAAGTCAATTATTTTTGGCTTTTTTAGGCGGCGATGAAGCGCAGCGTCTGATATGGTCGCTTGCCCGGTGCGCGGGCGGACATGCGTGGAGCCAATAGCGAAACCGGCCTTGTGCCGGTTATCCTTTTTAATGCACGGGGAGGTCGATATGGAGAATTCAGCACCACTGGATGCAAATGAAGGAGTGAAGGACACCACGCCGGGTATCGACCTGGACATACTGGAAACCCAGGTGCGCAAGCGGATCTTGATTGTGGAAGATGATCCGGATACGGTATCGTTGTTGAAATTGATTCTCCGCCGCGGCGGATATGATGTGATCAGCGCCGGCGGAGGCAAAGAGGGATTGGAAAAATTCCGCAATTTTGAGCCGGATCTTGTGCTTTTGGATTTGATGATGCCGGATATGGACGGATGGGAGATGTTCTCTCAGCTGAAGCAGATTTCGGCGGTGCCGGTGATCATTCTTTCCGCGGTTACGGGGAAGGAACATGTGGTGCGAGCCTTGCAGTTGGGGGTGGACGACTATCTGACGAAACCGTTCTACAATGAAGAGGTGACTGCGCGGGTGCAATCGGTTCTGCGGCGAGCGGTGGTCAAGAAAGATTCACGCCGATTTGTGTTCCCCGCCATTGGGCTGGTGATTGATTCGGATTTGCATGAGGTATTATTGGATCAGCAGCCGGTGCGGTTGGCAGCCAAAGAGTTTACCCTGCTGGAAACCCTGGCCCGCAGCGCCCCGGCGATCGTCTCCTATGCGACGATGGCGCAACAGTTGTGGGGCGAGGATATGCCCGAGGCGCGCGCCCGCACGAAGTACCTGGTTTATCTGGTGCGTAAAAAACTGGACCGCGTCGCCGCGGGACGCCAGTTGATTTTGAATATCGGTCGGTTGGGGTATAAACTACAGGTGGAGCGGTAGGGCGTTTGGGCGAGCGGACGAAAACCATCACAACCATATTGTTGGCGCTGGTAGGGCTGATTCTGCTTGCCTGGGGATCGGTGGGTGTGGTGTCGTCCCTGGGCAAGGTGATGTCGACCCCAACACCGAACGAGGGTGACCTGGTGGTGCTGGAGGGCCCGGTTGACGTTTCGCAGGCGGCTTCGGCGAGCAACGCACCAGTAAATCTTGGCCCAGACGGCACTCCTTCCGTCACGCCAACTTCCGGCACGCCTATCGGGGAAAGCGCAACGCTTACCCCATCCGTCACGCCCGGGCCCGGTTTACCGCCGGATCGGATCGAGATTCCGGTGATTGGGCTGGACGCGCCGGTGATTCCAGCCCAAATGCGCAAAGTTCAACTGGGTGAAGTGGCCTACGGTCAGTGGGTTGCGCCGGATGAGCGTGTTGCCGGTTGGCACCCTACTTCTGCCGGATTGGGACAGCCGGGCAATACCGTCATCAACGGACATCACAACGTTTATGGCAAAGTGTTTGGCGGTTTGATCAATTTGCGAAGCGGTGATTTGATTCAGGTCTTTTCCGGCCAGACCGAATTTGATTATGTGGTCACCAATACCATGATATTGCCGGAACGGTTTGTTAATGACGAAACGCGCCTGGATAACGCCCGCTGGATCTTGCCGTCGGATGATGAACGTTTGACGTTGATCACCTGTTGGCCGGAAACCTCCAACACGCACCGCTTGATCGTCGTCGCTCGGCCGATCAGCCCGGATGCGGTGAAATTGCTGATCAACAGCCGTCTGCGTTAGTTTGGTTAGTTTGTTGTTTGAAAAAAGCCTTAGTTTCCATTTATAGAATATATTAAGAATGATTCGTTGACTCGGGTGGTCGGTTACCGTATAATTTTGGTAGTCAAGAATTCATCCATGTTATCAATTGAATCCATTCAGAGGCGTTGAACCGAAGACCTCACCTGGTCGCTTGTCCATAACGGACGGGTCTTTGGGGAGCCGAATAGCGAAACCGGCTGTTATAGAGCCGGTTTTTTATTTTCTTCAAGCACAGGGCGGATATCGACATTGGAGATCACAATGGTTCAACAGCTCGAGCGCACAACGATGGAATTTGGACTGGGGGTGGACTTGGACGAAGTATCCGTGATGGACCGCCGGCGCGTGCTGGTGGTAGAAGACGACGCGGACACGGTCTTTTTGCTGAAACAGATCTTGCGGCGCAACGGGTACAACGTGTTGAGCGCAAGCGATGGCGTGGAAGGTTTGCAAAAGGTTTCGGAAAACCGGCCGGACCTAATTTTGCTGGATTTGATGATGCCGCAAATGGACGGCTGGCAAATGATCCAGTTCCTGCGGCAAATCTCGGCGGTGCCGGTCATTATCGTTTCCGCGTTGCAAATGAAAGAAAATGTGGTGCAGGCTTTGCAGGGCGGCGCAGATGATTACATCACCAAACCGTTTTACAACGACGAAGTGGCAGCCAGAGTTTCGGCTGTGCTCCGCCGAACCCAACAACCTCAAGAGGTCAGCCGGCTGGTGTTTCCCCAGATCGGGCTGGTGATTGACAAAGAAAGCCAGGAGGTGATCTATCAGGGCAAGACAATTCAACTGACGGCAAAAGAATTCGCGGTCCTGTCGGTGCTGGCCAAGCATGCGCCTGCAATTGTTTCCTATCGTGTCATTGCGCAATCGGTATGGGGGGAGAGCATTCCCGAAGTTCGGGAGCGAACCAAATACCTTGTTTATTTACTGCGCAGGAAGCTATCCAGCATCGCACCGGAGGATAAATTGATTCAAAATGTGGGCCGATTGGGTTATAAGCTCCAAACAGAGCGGTAATAGCAATACCGGAGGGTGACCATGAAAAAAACATTGATCATGCGATTTACACGGCTGGCATATACACTGGGAACGGTGCTTCTGTTGGCGGGTATGGTGCTGTCGTTTGTCGTGCAACCCGCACGCGCCGACAGTGTGCAGGAGTGGGATAAGTCTTCACTGATTTTTGATTCTTCGTATGGGTGCAAGGGGGATTGTACTCTGATTACGGCGAAGGTATGCAACACCGGTACCGCCGCCATGCAAGCCACATCGACCTATAACGTCTGGTATAGTGCATCCGGCAATCCCAAACCCCCCAATGGGTCGATTGTGGGCAGCGGAACCATCCCCATGCTGGGTGGTAAAGACTCACCAACCGCGTGCGCCATCATCAGCTTTGTGCCCAATAAAGGGCCGGGGGTGTATGTGTTCCAGGCCATTCAGCCGGCAGGGCACCCGGGCGCCGGTGACTTGTGGAGCAATTCCTGCAGCATCACTTCTTGCCCGATCGTGACCGAGACACCCGTGGTAACCGAGACACCGGTGATAACCGAGACGCCAGTCGTGACGGAAACCCCTGTGGTGACGGAAACCCCGGTTGTGACCGAAACCCCGGTGGTAACCGAACCCCCGACCGAGACACCGGTGGTAACGGAGACGCCCGTTGTGACCGAAACCCCGGTGGTAACCGAACCCCCGACCGAGACGCCGGTGGTAACGGAGACACCGGTTGTGACCGAAACCCCGGTGGTAACCGAACCCCCGACCGAGACACCGGTTGTAACGGAGACGCCCGTTGTGACCGAGACACCCGTGGTAACCGAACCCCCGACCGAGACGCCTGTGGTGACGGAAACCCCGGTGGTGACCGAGCCCCCGACGACGGAGACCCCGGTTGTGACCGAGCCCCCGACGACGGAGACCCCGGTTGTGACGGAACCGCCCAACACCACTCCGACGGACAACGATGGCGGTGACGACCCTCGTACGCCGCAGCCGACGCTGCAGCAACCCGCCGGTCAGCCGCAGGTGTTGATCCCGGTGACGGGTGATGATGACAGCACGGCCAGCCCGGTGCTTGACCTGGGTGCGTTGCAATCGGTTCTCACCAACCTGGGCCTGGTTTTCCTGGGTGTGGCGCTGGTGCTGCATGGTCTTCTGCGCAAGATGATGAGCTGATCCATCGTAAATAGCCTGAGATGACAAAAACCGCGGGTGAAAGCCCGCGGTTTTCGATTTTACGATGTTTGATTTAGCGCGTGCAGCGATCGGTGCAGAGCGCGCCGGCTACCGCGCGGGTAGCGCTGTCGACCGGTTCGGCGATGACGAACAGGCGACCCCAGGAATCGACGGTGCCGTTCTGAATGCAGGTTTGCAACACGAGACGGTCAGCCTGATTGTAGACCTGGTTGAACATTTCCGTGACCGAGTATTCCTGACCTGGCACATCCAGATCGGCAAAACGCGAGTAGGGGCTGGTGGGCGAAAGCGCCTGCAGGTGTCGCACCGCGGTGATGCGATAATTGGCCATGCGGCCGCTGCCGTAGACCAGGGTAATGATCTGTTCGACCTTTAGATTGAAGAAGTCGGCGCCGGCCAGATAATTGTGGGCGAGGATGCCGGTAGAACCATACTGCGAGGCCATGCCGAACTGGGTTACTTTGGTGGCGTCGGTGGAGACAAAGGCCGGGTACCCTTCGGGCTGCTGGGCAACATTGTAGGCCAGTACATCCTGAACGTAGATGCCAGTGAGCAGAGAATCACTGCCGTTGGCAGCTTGCGATGTAAATTCCTGAATGCTGGGGAGCGAATCACTGGAAACGCTGCCGGGCTTCTCCGCTGCGGTAACCGGGATGAGCGCAGCCGAAACAGGCAGTGAGAAAACAATTGAAAGAAGTATGGCGCCCAGCAGGAGGATCGATGTGGTTTTGAGTTTCATAATTGGTCTCCGAAAGGATTGAAAACGGTAATATAACAGTAATAATATGCTTGTATTATAGTTTGAAGAAACGAAATATTCAATCATCCAGCGTGCTTCCTAACGATTCTGTAATTGCCGCGTAGGCCGGAATCGGCAGAACAAGGCGGGGGCTGAAATTTCAAAGGATAAAAAAAGGCATGGTATAATTTTGCAAAGTCTGAATTTTTTCATCCTGGTGTACGTGAAGGAGTGCTAATATGTCTGGACATTCAAAATGGGCGACGATTAAGCGCAAGAAAGGCGCTGCCGACGCGAAGCGTGGGCAGGTCTTTACGCGCTTGACGCGTGAAATTGTGATGGCGGCGCGTGAAGGCGGGGCTGACGCGGAGTCGAATTTCCGCCTGCGCCTGGCTGTGGATAAGGCTCGCGCCCAGAATATGCCCAAGGAAAATATCGAACGAGCGATCAAGCGCGGCAGCGGCGAGGGCAAAGACGGCGTTGTGTATGAACAGATCTATTACGAAGGATATGCCCCCAATGGTGTTGCGCTGATGATCGAATGCGTGACGGAGAACCGCAACCGAACGGTGGCGGAATTGCGCCACCTGCTGTCGCGCTCCGGCGGCACGCTGGGTGAATCCGGATCGGTGGCCTGGCAGTTCAAACGGGCGGCTGTGTTTGAGATCCCGGCCAAGGGGCGCAATTTTGATGATATTTTCGAGCTTGCGGTGGATGGCGGCGCGGACGATGTGACCCAGGATGAGGATACATTTGAAATTGTTGCGCCGGTGGAAGCCTTCAAGTCGATTACTGATAAGTTGCGCGCCGCCGGCATTCAGCCGGAAGAAGCCGGCCTGCGTATGCTGCCCAACCAGGAAATGGAGCTGGGCGTGGATGACACCCTGCAGGTGCTGCGCTCGATCGATACGATTGAGGAGCTGGACGATGTGCAGAATGTCTTCTCCAATTTGAAGATCTCGGATGCGGCGATGGCGGCTATGGAGGCCGAATAACCCTGCATGTTGGCCCTGGGCATTGATCCGGGAACGGCAACGACCGGTTTCGGCCTGGTGCGGGAGCAGGAGGATGGCGGTTTAGCTGTTGTCGAATACGGGGTCATCACCACTCCTGCCGGTATGCCTATGGAACAGCGCTTGCTGGACCTGCATCAACAACTTCGTACAATTTTGCTTCTCCACCGACCGGATAACGGAGCGGTGGAGAAGCTTTTTTTTCAACGCAATGTGACCACGGCGATCAGCGTGGCGCAAGCGCGCGGCGTTGCGCTGCTGGGGCTGGCGGAAGCCGGTTTACCGGTGGCGGAGTACACGCCGATGGAGGTGAAGCAAGCCATTTGCGGATACGGCGGCGCAGATAAGCGCCAGGTGCAGCAAATGGTGACGGCTTTGTTGGGGCTTGCCTCCATACCGCAGCCAGATGATGCAGCGGACGCGTTGGCGGTGGCGATCTGCCACATTCATTCGGCGCGGTTTAATCGTTTTGTGGACGAAGCCGGGTAAAACAGCACATGGGCGAACGAATCACCAGCACGGCCAACCCGAAAGTGAAAGCGCTGCGAAAATTGCGCGATCGAAAAGAACGCGCGCAAAGCGGCCTGTTTACCATTGAGGGATTGCGTATTGTGGGAGAGGCGCTGCAGCAAGGCGCAGAAGTGGACACGCTGGTGGCGGCGCCGGAGCTGTTAAACAGCGAATTTGGTGAAGATCTGCTGCGCGAGGCCGCCGGGCGCGGCGTGCCCGTGATGGAGGTTGGCGCGGCGGTATTTGAAAGTTTCTCTTTAAAGGAAGGGCCGCAGGGCATTGCGGCGGTTGTCCGGCAGCGTTGGACGCCGCTGGAGGACATTACACCTGCGGCCGGTGACCTGTGGGTGGCGCTGGATGCGGTGGCAGACCCGGGGAATTTGGGGACGATTTTGCGAACCGCCGACGCCACCGGGGCGCGCGGGGTGATTTTGCTGGATCACAGCACCGACCCGTACGACCCGACCGCGATCCGCGCCAGCATGGGCGCGATTTTCACGCAGCGCCTGGCGCGGGCCACGTTTGATGAATTTGTCGACTGGAAAACCCGGCAGTCCATTGCGCTGGTGGGCACGTCCGATAAGGCTCGACAGGATTACCACACATGCGTGTATCCGGACCCGATGGTCTTGTTGATGGGTAGTGAGCGCATGGGGCTGCAAGAGCGCGCCCTGCACGCTTGTGATTTGTTGGTGGCGATGCCCATGCTGGGCAGCAGCGATTCGCTCAATCTGGCGGTGGCAACTGGCGTGACATTGTATGAAATCCTGAATCAGCGCCGGGATAGGAGGCAGGAATGATCGCGAACATTCAAGGCGAAGTGGCAGCCGTGGGCGAGGATTGGGTGGTGGTGCAGGTGGGGGGTGTGGGCTTGCGCGTGTTTGCGCCGGCGGCGGTGTGTGCCGGAACGCGCCCCGGTGAGCGCATTTTCCTGCATACGCAATTGATTGTGCGCGAAGACCTGCTGGCGTTGTACGGGTTTGAGCAGGAGGTGGAACGCGAGACGTTCAATCTGCTGCTGGGGGTAAGCGGAATCGGTCCGCGAATCGCGCTGGCGATTGTCTCCACGCTGGCCGTGGACGCCATTCGCCGGGCGGTCCTTCATGAAGACGCGGACGCATTCAGCCGCGTTCCGGGGGTGGGCAAAAAGACCGGGCAAAAAATATTGCTGCATTTGCAGGGCAAGATTGCCGCGGAAGGGCCATTGCAAAGCGCGGTCGGCATGACGGATGCCGACCTGGACGTGTTGGAAGGGTTGGTGCGCATGGGGTACAGCGTGGTGGAGGCGCAGTCGGCGGTTCAATCCATCCCGCGCGATGCGCCGCGGGATGAAGGCGAGCGTTTACGCATCGCGCTGCAATACTTCTCGCGGTAAATTGGTTTGAAATCACAGGCGGCCTAACTGGACAAGTCCCGCCCTTTCAGGTATCATTTAACTTTAGGATTTCGGGGGCCTGGCAAGCGCGGCCTGCAGGATCACATCTTTTCATTACCATTAAGGGATGAGGGAATGGACGAGACCAACCAGCTGCTGAAAGACCTGACGGAAGCGCATGGGGTACCCGGTTACGAAGGTCCGGTTCGAGAGGTGGTTCGCACCTATTTTGCTCCCCTGGGGGAAATTTTACAGGACCATATCGGAAGCCTGATCTGCCGCAAGGTGGGCGAAGGCGATGCTCCGCGCGTAATGATCGCCGCGCATATGGACGAAATCGGCTTCATGGTCAAGCTGATCACCAAAGAAGGTTTCCTCAAATTCCTGACGCTGGGCGGGTGGTTTGACCAGGTGCTGCTGGGCCAACGGGTGATCGTTAAGACCCACAAAGGCGATCTGGTGGGCGTGATAGGCGTCAAGCCGCCGCATATGCTCACCGCGGAAGAGCGCGGTAAAGTGGTGCAGCGCAAGGATATGTACATTGACGTTGGCGCGCGGAGCGCGGATGAAGCCGCGGCCCTGGGTGTACGACCGGGCGATCCGGTTATCCCGCGCGCTGATTTTGTGGAAATGGCCGGCGGCAGGACGTTGCTGTCCAAAGCGTTTGACGACCGGGTGGGTGTGGCACTGATCCTATCGGCGCTGCGTGCGTTGCAACACGAAAAGCACCCCAACACGATTTATGGCGCGGCTACCGTGATGGAAGAAGTGGGTATTCGCGGCGCCGCCACCAGCGTAGAAGTGGCCGACCCGGACGTGGCCATTATTTTGGAAGCGGATATCGCCGGTGACGTGCCTGGCGTGCGCCCGGAAGAGAGCAGTGTCAAACTTGGCGGCGGCCCCACGCTGCTGTTGTACGATGCGCGCATGATTCCCAATTTGAAATTGCGCAATTTGGTGATGGACCTGGCGGCCGAGCTGGATATTCCGCTGCAGCTCTCGACGATTGAGGGCGGCGCGACGGACGGTGGAATCATCCACCTGTACAAAGCCGGGGTGCCGACCGTGGTGCTGGCTGTGCCGGCACGCCATATTCATTCGCATTCGTCGATTATTCATCGAGACGACTACGACCGGGCGGAACGCCTGCTGGTTGAATTGCTGAAACGCCTGGATGCGGCCACCGTGGCCGATTTGAAAGCCTGATCTCGTATCCTATTAAACCCTGAACGCCTGGAGGATTAATGTCCGACCTGATCAAGCAACTCACGCAAGATTTGCAGAAAAAGATTGAGAGCTTTGCGCCTGAATACGAAGTGCGCGATGTTGGCACGGTGGTGGAGGCCGGCGACGGGATTGCCCAGGTACACGGTCTGACCCGTGTTCGTGCGCAGGAGTTGGTTCAATTCGAAAACGGTGTGATGGGCATTGCCTTCAACCTGGAAGCCGAACAGGTAGGCGTGATCATCCTGGGTGATTATGCCTCGATTGCGGAAGGCATGAGCGTGCACACCACCGGTCGTATTGCTTCTGTGCCGGTGGGCGAGGCGCTGATCGGGCGCGTGGTGAACGCGTTGGGTGAGCCGATTGACGGCAAGGGCCCCATCCAGACCAAAAATTTCCGCGAGATTGAGCGCATTGCACCGGGTGTGGTGGAACGCGCGGATGTGGACACGCCGGTGCAGACCGGTATTTTGTCCATTGATGCGATGATCCCGATTGGCCGCGGGCAGCGTGAATTGATCATCGGCGACCGCCAGACCGGTAAATCCGCGCTGGCGATCGATACGATCATCAACCAGAAAGGCAAAGACCTGATCTGCATTTATGTGGCGATCGGGCAGAAAAAATCGACCATTGCGCGCACCGTAGCCCTGTTGGAACAATACGGCGCGATGAGTCACACGGTGGTGGTGGTGGCCTCGGCGGATGAACCGGCGGCCATGCAATACATCGCCCCGTATTCCGGCTGCGCGATTGGTGAGGATTTCATGGAAGCCGGGCGGGATGCACTGGTGGTGTATGACGACATCTCCAAGCACGCCTGGGCGTATCGCCAGATTTCGCTGCTGCTGCGCCGCCCGCCAGGCCGCGAAGCCTATCCGGGCGATGTGTTTTACCTGCATTCGCGCCTGTTGGAGCGCGCCGCGCGTATGGCCAACAAGTATGTCATCGTGCGCAAGGAAGGGTTTGACGGCACGCTGGCGAAGGTGGACCAATCGGTCAACGGCGTGGTGTACGACGGCCCGCGTTCGCAGCATGAAGCGGAAGAGGCTCTCAAGGCCATGGCAGATGCCGACGCGCACAAAGTGATCAAGCTGGCGGGCAGCGGTGGGTCGCTGACGGCACTGCCGATCATCGAAACCTTGCTGGGCGATGTGTCGGCCTACATTCCGACCAATGTAATTTCGATTACCGACGGCCAGATTTACCTGGAAAGCAACCTGTTCAATGCCGGCATTCGCCCGGCGGTGAATGTAGGTATTTCGGTTTCGCGCGTGGGTGGTTCGGCCCAAACCAAGGGCATCCGGCAGGTGGCGGCACGCTTGCGCCTGGATATGGCCGCCTACCGCGACCTGGCGGCTTTTGCCCAGTTTGGCTCTGACCTGGATAAATCCACGCAGGATCAGTTGAACCGCGGCCAGCGCCTGCAAGAGATCCTGAAGCAGCCGCAGTACGCGCCGATGCCGCTGGAGCACGAGGTGATGGTGCTGTTCGCGGCAACAAACGGCTTTGCCGATAGCGTGGCGGTAGAAAAGATCAAAAGCTGGCAGACTGCATTGATCCGTTACATGGACACCACGCACCCGGAAATCGGGCGGGACATCGCCGAACGTAAGATGATCAGCCCCGACACCGATGCCAAGTTGCGCGAAATTTTGAAGACCTTCTCGGCCAGCTGGAGCTAAGCGCGCCGTTCAATCGACATGGGCTAACCCTTAGGAGAAGACATGCCATCGAATCGAGAGATGCGGCTGCGCATACGAAGCGTAAAGAACCTGGCGCAAGTAACGCGCGCCATGGAGACGGTGAGCGCCAGCAAGGTGCGCCGCGCCACGCAAGCCGTGGCGGCCACCCAGCCGTATGCGGAGAAAGCCTGGAAGGTGCTGGTTCATCTGGCGCGCCAACCCGGGCATACCACGCTGCACCCGCTGTTGACACAGCGCGAAACGGTCAACAATGTTTTGATCTTGATGATCAGCAGCGACCGTGGTCTGGCCGGCGCGTATAACGTCAATATTTTGAACCACACCTTGCGCTTTGCGGCGGACATTGCGGCGCCGGTGCATTACGTCTCGGTGGGACGTAAAGGGCGCGATATGCTGGCGCGCCGCCGCCGGACGGTGCGCGCGGATTTCAGCCACCTGCCCAACGCGCCGACGTTCGCCGACCTGTCGGCCATTGGACGGCTGGTGGTGGAAGAATATCTGGACGGTAAAGCCGATCAGGTCTATCTGGCTTATACTCGCTTCCACAACATGCTGCGCCAGGAGCCGGTGATCCGTAAATTGCTGCCGTTGGATGTTGAGGTGGGCGGGCATGGACCGAACGCCACGCATGCCACCTCGGCTGCGGTGTTTACCTATGAGCCGGACCAGGAAGAATTGTTGGACAATATTGTGCCGCGCTTCACCGCGCTGCAAGTGTACCAGGCCATTTTGTCTTCGATGGCGAGCGAACATGCCGCGCGCATGGTGGCCATGCGCAACGCGACGGACAACGCCAATGAGCTGGTCGGGTTGTTGCAGCTTGAATACAACAAAGCGCGCCAACAGGCCATTACCAATGACCTGCTGGATGTGGCCGGCGGCGCGGAAGCTCTGGCCAAATTAAAAGCACACTAACGGGTGGAATCCCTTTTAGACTGCAACGTTTCTGGAGGAAGCAGACAGATGAACCAAGCAACGGGTCGGGTTGTACAAATTCAAGGTAGTGTTGTGGACGTCGAATTCCCCGCGGACAACATGCCGGAGTTGTATGAAGCGGTTGAAGCGGTCACCGGGCCGGATTCCACCCTGGTTCTGGAGGTTCAGAAGCACCTGGGCAATAACTGGGCGCGCTGCGTGTCGATGGACAGCACGGATGGCCTGCAGCGCGGTGTTCCCACACGCCGCACCGGCGCGCCGATCATGGTGCCGGTGGGGATGAACACCCTGGGGCGCGTGTTTAATGTGTTGGGCAAACCGGTGGATAACCTGGGCGACGTGGAATCGGAATTGCATTACCCGATTCACCGCGCCGCGCCGGATTTTTCGCAGCAATCGACGCGTGTCGAAGTTTTCGAGACCGGTCTGAAAGTTGTGGATCTGATCGCACCGTTTACCAAAGGCGGTAAAACGGGCATTTTTGGCGGCGCCGGCGTGGGCAAGACGGTCATCATTCAGGAACTGATCCGCTCAATTGCGACGGTGCACAAAGGGAAATCGGTGTTTGCCGGCGTGGGCGAGCGCACCCGTGAAGGGACGCAGTTGTACCGCGAAATGCAGGAATCGGGCGTGATGAAAGACACCGTGATGGTCTTTGGCCAGATGAACGAGCCGTCGGGCGTGCGCCTGCGCGTGGCGTTGACGGCACTGGCGATGGCGGAATACTTCCGCGATCAGGCCATGGATGTGCTGCTGTTCATTGACAACATTTTCCGCTTTACCATGTCCGGTTCGGAAGTATCGGCGCTGCTCGGGCGTATGCCTTCGGCGGTTGGTTACCAGCCGACGCTGGCGACGGAGATGGGCGAGCTGCAGGAACGCATTACCTCGACCCGCCAGGGTTCGATCACCTCGATGCAAGCCGTGTATGTGCCGGCGGACGACTATTCCGACCCGGCGCCGGTGGCGACCTTCACTCACCTGGATGCGACGATTGCGCTGGAACGCTCGATCGCTGAAAAAGCGATTTACCCGGCGGTGGACCCGCTGGCGTCCACGTCGCGCATTCTCGACCCGGTGATTGTGGGCGAAGACCATTACAACACGGCCCGCGAAGTGCAGCGTGTGCTGCAGCGCTACAAGGACCTGCAGGATATCATTGCCATTCTGGGCATTGACGAGTTGAGCGAAGACGATAAACTGATTGTCTCGCGCGCGCGCAAGATTGAGCGCTTCTTCTCGCAGCCGATGTTCGTGGCCGAGCAGTTTACCGGCACGCCGGGAACGTATGTGCCGCTGCGCGAAACGGTGCGCGGTTTCCGCGAGATTCTGGACGGCAAGCACGATGACCTGCCGGAGCAGGCGTTCTACATGGTTGGGACGATCGAAGACGCGGTTGAAAAAGCGCGCAAACTGGCCCAGGCTTAGCGAGAGGAGGCGGAATGCCGATTCGCTGTGAGATCGTTTCGCAGGACCGCATCGTCTTTCAGGGCAGCGTGGATATCGTTGTGCTACCCGGAGCGGAAGGCACGATGGGCATCCTGCCGCAGCACTCGCCGGTGTTAACCGTGCTGCAATATGGTGTGGTGACGGTGCGCACCAAAGAGGAAGAACAGCACTTCACCGTGGCGGGGGGCGTGGCCGAAGTGCAGCCCGACCAGGTGACGGTGCTGGCGGATGCCGCGGAAAACGTGCTGGAAATTGACGTGCAGCGGGCGGAAGAAGCCCGCCACCGCGCCGAAGAAATGCTTAAACAGGGCATTCCGCAAGATTCGGATGCTTATCTCAAGATGCAGGCCGCACTGCGGCGCTCGACGCTGCGATTGGATGCTGCGCGGCGCTATCACACCAGCCAAAGGCTGCGCGGGTAGCCTGCATTCGGAAAAGGAATATGTATGCCTGCCTTGTCACGTGAACTTGGCATCGACCTGGGCACGACCAATACGGTCATTGCCGAGGGCAGCCAAATCTTGCTGCATGAACCGACCGTCGTGGCGATCGTCACGGACGAGCTGAAGATGGTTGAGTGGGGACAGGCGGCAAAGGATATGCTCGGGCGTGTGCCCGATTCGATCGAAGTGGTGCGGCCGCTGCAGCATGGTGTGATCGCGGAATACGAGATCACCGAAAATTTGCTGCGCTACCTGGTGAAGAAAATTTGCGGGTCAATGTTTCTGTTTCGCCCGCGCATCATGGTGACGGTGCCGTACGGCATCACCAGCGTGGAGAGCCGCGCCGTGCATGAAGCGGCGCTTGGCACCGGAAGCCGCGAGGTGTACCTGGTGCAGCAGCCGCTGGCTGCGGCATTGGGTGTTGACCTGCCCATTTCGACACCGTCTGGCAACATGATCCTGTGCCTGGGCGGCGGCACCAATCAGGCCGCGGTGCTGGCGATGAACGGAATTGTCACCGCGGAAACGGCGCGCACCGGCGGGATGCGCATGGATGATGCCATCGTCAGCTACGTTCGCCGAAAATACGGGCTGGTGATTGGGCTGCAAACTGCCGAGCAGTTGAAACTGCGCATCGGTTCGGCGCTGCCGGTCGATACGCAGTTGGCGATGGAGATTCAGGGGCAGGATCAGGTGACCGGATTACCACGGCCGCTGAACCTGACGACGGACGACATTGTCGATGCGCTGCAAGAGCCACTGGCCGAATTGGTTGGCCTGACTCGCCGGGTGCTGGAAAAGACGCCGCCAGAGCTGATTTCGGACATCATCGATCGCGGCGTGGCTATGTGCGGCGGCGGGGCGCTGCTGCGCGGCTTGGACAAGTTCCTGACCAAATCGCTGGGCATTCCGGCGTACCTGGTGGATAACCCCACCACCTGCACCGCAGCAGGGACGACGCGCGCGCTGGCGATGCGGGATGCCTTGCGCCGCAGCCTGCCCGCAGTGTAATCCCAGTATTGAAGACTCAAAAGCTCCAGCGCATTGGCCGGAGCTTTTTATTTTTGAACCAAGGACTTATTCGACGTAATACGTCATGTGTTGGAGCTGGATGATCGGGTCGATGTACTCGACGCGGGTATCCGCCGGTAAAACCAGAGGAATGGGGGCGTAAGACAGGATGGCTTTGATGCCACACTTGACCAGGTATTCCGCGACTGGCTGGGCAACCGAAGCCGGCACGGTGAGCATGGCAATCTCAACCGGTTTCTCATGCAGGGCAACCGCCAGGGTATCGATATCACGCACGATGAAGGGGCCCACCGCCGATCCGATCTTGTCGGGGTTGTTGTCCCACACCGAAACAATGCGAAAACCGCGGTTGGTGAACCCCTGATAACGCGCGATGGCGTGCCCCAGGTCCCCGGCGCCAACCAAAATGATATCCCAAACCCGATTGACTTTCAGGATGGATTGAAGCTGTTGAATGAGGTAGGGGATGGAATAACCGGTGCCCTGTTTGCCAAATTCGCCGAACTGCGAGAGGTCTTTGCGGATCTGGGCGGCCGTGAAACCGGTTCTTTTGCTTAATTCCAGCGAAGAGGTATTGTACACACCGTCCTGCTGGAGCCGCTGCAAGATCTGCAAATAACGAGGCAGGCGGCCAACGATAATGTCGGGTACATCCGTTTTGATCATACGTCTCCCTATCGCGCCGGCAGTATAGTTAAAATTTTATCTTAAAAGACGTATTTGTGCAATTTTCCACGAGCTATTGGTGATTATGGCACTAGCTTGAATGCCGTGATGGATCTGGCAGGCACGCGTAACTGGCAGGAATCGAGGGGCAGGCCGAACGCGGCCGGGTCGGCGCTTTCCGGGTTTTGCGGCTGGCGCAGACGATCGAGCGGTGCAAAGCCGCATTCCAGCGTCGCGGCAGGCGAGGATGCCACGATGGATAGCGGTCCCAGTCGCCAGCCGCCGGGCTCTGAGCGAGGAGCAAATCGCTGTGCCCAACCGGAGGTGAAACGCTGCATGCCGGCCGCGGTGAAGGTGAGGGTCAGGTCACTGGACTGGTTATCCAGGACCAGTGTGGGCGGAGCGGATTGGATCGCCCAACGGCTGTGGAGGGATCCGTCGGGCGCGTGAAAACGGATTTGGGTGGGTGTGATCTCTGTGGAAAGAACGGCGCTGGAGTCGGGTAGAGGGGTGAATAAAAGCGTTAGCGTGTCCATCGCTGATTTGCGCATAGCCACTATCATGGGAGAGGAGTTAGCTGCCGATGCGGCAAGCAGGATTTGATCATTGGCGAGCAGGCAATCCTCGCGCTGGTTTTGATCGAGGTCCAAGCCACAGGCGGCAATGGGCTGTGGGTTGGCCAACCAGCGGGCGGCGAGTGTCAGACCGGCGATGTGGGCTGCACGAAGAGAAAGATCGGAGGAGCTGGAGGGTGAGTCTTGCGCCAGGATGCGTGCCCACTGACCGGCAGAATTGACCGGCAAGTCAGCTTCAACGGACGTCGAGGGGGCCGGCGCGGCGGCGCAGAGCAGCGTGGCACAAGGCCATTGCTCCAGGGGACGAACGGGCCAGGTTTGCAGATCGGCCGCAGACAGCGGTTGTATCCACGGATGGGCGGCCAGATATATCATGCCGCGGGCGACGGCGTGCGCGTCACCGGCAAAGGAATCAGGCATCGCCTCGTGAAACACCACCAGGTCGTCGGGGTCGGCACTCAGAGCCGCGGACAACAGGCGGCGCAGCGCGTCTGTGGTGATGCCGTTGGCATCCAGGGCAGTGGTTGGGGCGGAGGGTAATGGAATCAGGCGTGAACCGTCAAGCGTCGCAAGGTGCGCGGAATCTGGCAAGACGGCAAAGTATGTAGCGTTGGCGTGCAGGTCTGAGCCGGCGAGGTTGCCATAGGTAAAAGCGGAAGGGGGTATGCCCAGCGACTGGCTGATGCAGCGGTCGAGATCACGGCTGGCCGAGGCGTTGCCGGCGGCGGACGAAACAACGTCCGGCGCGAGCAGCAGGCCGGTGGTTTGCAGGCGGGACAGGGTATCCATGCCGCCGAGGGCATCGAGGGCGGACAGGATGGTTGGGCGGCGCAGGTCGAGCAGGGTGATGGGGACGCGGGCATCCAGGGCGGCTTGCAGCAGGTGTCGTAAACCAAAACGCGATCCAGCCGGTCCCGCGTGAGCGGCGTCCCAACCGGCGCGGGCGGTCCGGGCGGTGTCGGGTTGGAGAACCGATGTAAACTCCCACAGCATGGGGGCGCGCGGCGGCGGGGAATCGTTCAATGAAAACATGGAGATGGAATCCACCGTCCGGTCGTTCATCCGCGAGAAGGCGCTGAGCAGCATTTGCTGTGGGCGGAACGGCAAAAGGCGGCGGTTGATGTGAATCACCACTGAAGCGGAATCCGGGTCGGCGATGATACGGGGAATGAACGGAGCGTCTGCACCGGTGGAAAATCGGGCGGTTGGTTGGGATTCCGAGGAGAACGTTAATAGAATGTCCCAGGCCATGCCGGGGTCTGAGCCGTCGGGCAGGCTGCGCTGACCGCCGGATTGGCCGTTGGCCGTGATCCACAGGTCACACCCGCGCGAAGCAGGAGCAAGAAAATCCAGGCGGAGTTGCAGCTCATCGTCGGTCGATCGCATATAGGCGGCGATAAGGTCGCATTCGGCGGGCAGGCCGGCGTCGACGGCATCCAGGCGGCGAACATCGGCATAGCGCCAGGGTGGGTCGGTCTGGCCCGCCGAGTTGGGCATGCAAGCTGCAAGAAGGGCTCCCAGGCCGGTGAGCAGCATCCGAACGATACGAAGAGAACGAGACATGCGCTTATGCTATCACGATTAAGTAAAAACGGCAGCCGTTGGGGCTGCCGTTTAAAGCGATGTGGTTGAACTTAATCCCGACTGCGGCCGGTGAGCAGGAAGACGTAGTAAAGCACGGTGGATATGGCCTGAATGGCCGCGGCGACGTAGGTCAGGGCGGCGGCGTCCAAAACGCGATCGACGCCCTGCATCTCCTGCTGATAAATCACACCGGAGGTGCTGAGCCAGGCCTTGGCGCGGCGCGAAGCGTCGAACTCCACCGGCAGCGTGACCAGCGCGAAGACCGCGGTGGCGGCAAAGAGCCCCAGGCCCACCCAGGCGATGGTGGTGCCGGCGGCAGAGGACATGATCAGGCCGACCATGAAGATCACCGGGCCAAGCCAGGAGCCGATCTGCACAGTGGGCACCATGGTCGAACGCAGTTTGAGCGGAGCATAATCTTCGCTGTGCTGCAGCGCATGCCCCGACTCATGGGCGGCAATGCCGGCAGCGGCCACAGAATTGCTGCGATAGACATCCGGGCTGAGACGCAGCGTGCGCGCGCGCGGATCGTAGTGATCGCTCAAAAAGCCCTGGGTTTCTTCTACGCGCACATCGCGCAGGCCGTTCTGATCCAATATGCGGCGAGCCACCTCGGCGCCGGTCAGGCCCAGATAGGTGCGCACGCGGGAATACTTGTTGAATGCGGACTTAACCTTGAACTGCGCCCACAATCCCAGCAGCAACGCCGGCAGGCTGAACAGCAGGTAAAGTCCATAACCACCAAACATCAGGGGAAACATGTTTTTTCTCCTCGTAGCCTCGTTAACTCATTTTAACCGAATATGCGAACACTTTCCATGCTCTGCATACATCCCATGTGTGTATAGGACCATCGATACAAGTTTATCGCAGTTTTGTAAAGTGAAGATTATTGGAATGTAAGAGATGTATAAGATTCAGCGTGATGGGAAACAAAAAACCCCCGGAAAACCGGGGGGAGCGTCCCTGGAGAGGCTCGAACTCTCGTCTTCGGCTCCGGAGGCCGACACCTTATCCACTAGGCCACAGGGACGAACAACGCATTGTACCATGAAGCTCGTGGGCCTGTAAAGCGATCCAAATCATCCTTCTTCGAGCAGGCGGGCGATCTCATCCCGATCGGGGCGGGGTAGAAGTTGACACTCCGGAAGGGTGACGACCCGGGGCGGTCCGGACTTGACCCGGCCGATGACGGAACAGGGAATGCCTTCGGTAACCAACGCACGTGTAATTTGTGGGGCATCTTCAATTGCAGCGGTGAAAAGCAGCGTGCCGGAGGAGATGGAGGCCAGCGGGTCGATGCGCAGCGCAGCGCAGATGCGTGCCGCCAGCGGGGGAAGGATCACATCGGCGAGATTGACTTCCAGAGTATGACCGCAGGCTTCGGCCAATTCCCACAGGGCGGTTGCCAAACCTCCTTCGGTAGGGTCGTGCATCGCGGTGACCTGTCCGGCGGCCATGGCCAGGGCGGCGTCGCGGGCGATGCTGATGCCAGGGGTATAGATCATATCGGCTGCACGGGCGATTTCGGAGGGTGACAACGCATTGGCCAGTCGTTCAGGCAGCTCGCGGGCGGCGATGGCTGCCGCTTCGATGGGCACGCCTTTGGTGATGAGGATGGCGTCGCCGGGGCGCGCGCCCTGCGGGGTGATCAACCGGTCGCGCGCCACTTCGCCGATCAGGGTGACATTCAACAACGGACGGTCGAGGTTGTAGGTTACTTCGGTGTGACCACCGATGAGCGATATGCGCTGCTCACGGCAGGCGGTCGCCAGCTGATTAAAAATGGATTCAACCAGGGCGGGCGTGGTTTTGCCTTCCGGGAGCAGCAACGTGACCAGCATCCAACGCGGTTGGGCGGCGGTGGTGGCGATGTCGTTGCCGGCGACCTGCACGGCGTACCAGCCGATCTGGTCGGTGGCAAAGGTGATGGGTTCGGACTTGAATACCAGACAGGTATTCTCGAGCGCCAGGATGGCGCAATCCAGGCCGACGCCGGGGCCGAGGAGAAGCCGGTCGTCAAACACGGGGGCATCGGCCAACAGGCGCGCCAGCAGGTCGGGAGGTAACTTGCCGAGAGGGATGGGAGGCTGGGATGGGGTCGTCATCGCGAAGGTTCCAATCGACCCAAGTATACCCTGTTCGGGCGGGATTTCGATGATAAAATGCGAAGGGTTTGCGAGTTCATGCCCTCTTCATTGCCGCTTATTGAAAGGATGCGATTATGCACTTGTATTTTATCCGCCACGGCGAATCCGAGAACAACGCCCTGTGGGCGCGTAGCGGTTCGAGCAACGGACGCGATGTCGACCCGGAGCTGACCGAGCGCGGTCACCGGCAAGCCGAATTGATGGCGAAGTTTGTCAGCCAACCGTGGATTGAACCCAACCCGGGCACGTATGACGACCGCGGATATAACCGTTTTGAATTTACCCACCTGTACAGTTCGGCTGTACTGCGCGCCGTGGAAACGGCGACCTATGTTTCCAAAGCCACCGGCCTTCCGCTGCACGTCTGGCGCGACTGGCACGAGGCCGGCGGGATGTATCTGGAAAACGAAACAGGCGAACCCATCGGGCAAGCAGGACGCACGCGTGCTTATTTGCAGGAACGTTTCCCGGATCTACACATCGGCGACGAGGTGGGAGACACCGGCTGGTGGAACCGGCCGTACGAAACGCGCGAGGAACGGCTGCCGCGCGCGCGGCGTGTGCTGGCGGACCTGCTGCAGAAGCACGGTGACAGCGACGACCGCGTGGCGATTGTGAGCCACGGTGCCTTTTACAATTATGTGATGCGCGCGGTGCTGGGCATCCCGGACGATATCCGCATGTGGTTTGTGCTGTGCAACACGGCCATTACGCGCTTCGACTTTATGGAAGAGCCGGCAGTGGTGTATCACAACCGGTTTGATTTTCTGCCGGATGCTCTGGTGACCGGTTAGGGACTTCGACTTAAAAGCTCAACCGCCTGGGTGAGGGGGGCACCCAGGCGGTTGATGGTTATAGTATATCGAATTTTCAGCGGGTGACAAGATCTCGCACCTTACAGGGACCTTACAAGTTGTCAGACCTCAGACATTAATAAACGAACTCGCGAATGTCGTAGCGGCTGATGTGGGGAACCCCGGCGGATTCGGCGAACCGAAAACCGGCCTCAATTTGCTCCTGCTGGGCCAGGCGCTGGGACGGGCTAAGCGGTTGCAGCTCGCTGCGGAAGGCATCCTGCACATAGGGCAGGTTTTCATTTTCCACCAACTCGGAAAAATAAATCAGGTCATCCAGATCGAGGTTCATCTGGTTGACGGCGTGAATGGTATCGCGCACGTGCCCGGCGGCATAGCGCTGCCCACCGGCGCCCAGCAGGATGATGATGCCAACCGAAACGCCGCCGGCCTTCATGGTTTGCACCGTACGAATGACATCATCGGGGGCTCCGGGTTTGTGTAGGAATCGCAAAAGTTCGGCATTGCCACTTTCCATGCCAATGTAGACCCGTTTGAGACCCAGGGATGCCAGCCGGGCGTAATTGGCGGCGCTTTTCTTCTCACCGGAGAACCCGTCCAGAAAGGCATAGATGCCGCCCAGGCGGGTGACATCGTACTCTCGATTGGCGATCTCCATTAGCGGCACCAGACGCGGCATGGGGATGACCAGGGCGTTGGCGTCGCCGAGGAAGATGGTGCGGCGCAGGCGGAGACCATCGCCCAGATACTCGCGCACTGCACGGGCATGAGCGGTGAAATCCTGCGGGGATTTGATGCGAAACGGGCGGCTGCGGTAGAAATCGCAGAAGGTGCAGGTGTTGTAGGAGCAGCCCTCGGTGGCTTGCAGCACCACCGCCATGTATTGGTCCGGTGGCAAGATGCCGACCGGTTTGTACACGTTGAAATATCCGGCGCGATCGCTTTCGGATTGTGGCCAATCGAAGTCGAGCGCGGCCGGTAAACCGGGGATGCCGTCGGGCGGGATGGGACTGGTCAGGGCTACCTGACCGGTCTGAAGATCGGCGGACAGCGCACACAGGGTGCTGTTGGCGCGCTCGATCAGAGCCTGCGCTTCCGCGGGTGCCAACCAGCGGCGTTCGTGCACCAATGGCTGAACGGCCCAGCGCGCAATGATCTTGCCATCCAGTCCGCGACGGTAGGAGATGTTATCCACCAGTGCCGTCCACAGACGGCCGGCGGAGTCAAAAGAATAGACTTCCGCCCGGCCGTCCGACTCAAGGCTGACCGTGAGGCTGTTGGATTTGGTGCTGATGGTGAGCGGTTTACCGCGCCACTTGCCGAGAATGACCATGCGGGCTTATTCAGCCGGCGGGACGGGTGGGGTGGTGTCCACCTTTTCGACCACGATGGTCAGGTTGGCAGCCAGCGCGGCGATGGCGCCGATGGCGGCCCAGACCGGCAGAAGCACCGCGCCGACTACGCCCAGGGTGAGGGGCACTTCGATGAGAACTTTGTCGTGGTCATCTTTAATGATGATGCGGCGCACGTTGCCTTCGCGCAGGATTTCTTTCACCTTGGCAACCACCGCGTCGCCGTCGACGCGAAATTCTTCAAAACGAACTTTTTCTTCAGACATGCGATACTCCTTTTGTTGTTTACACTTCATCCAGTATACGTCGAAATCGCGATAAAGTTTCAACCGGCGGAAGCGCCGGGCTGCCATTCGTTCGACAGCAACGCCATCAGGTAGCTGGACCAGTAGGCGTCGCCGACCTTGCGATAATCGCGCAGCAAACCCTCGATTTTAAAGCCGACGCGCTGGTATGCCCGCACGGCGGGTGTGTTGAAGTCAAAGACATATAGTTGAAGGCGGTGCAGCCCCATTTCTCCAAATGCCATACGCACCACCTGACGGGTCATTTCGATACCGTAGCCCATGCCGCGGTAGGTCGGGTCGCCGATCAGCACTTTGGAAATACTGGCGGCCAGATTGCGGCGATCGATGTTGTTCAACTCGATGTGCCCAATGACCGGACCGCCGGGTAAGGAAACGCGAAAAATCCGGCGCACAGGGTTGGGCAAGCGTGAAGTGTCCAAATAGGCCTGCAATTGGGCGTGATCGAGCGGGTGGGTGAAGAACGGACCGCTCCACAGAACCATCGCGTCCTCATCCGGTATCCAGGAGAGGATGCGATCGAAATCCGCTTCCGAGAAGTGTTCCAGCAAAATGGTCATGCTATCGCTCGTCAATCCTGGGTTGCCGCCGTCAAACGGGCGGTGATCCGGTCAAAGTCCACGGCGGCAAGGGTGTCGTAAAACAGGCGGCGTGCGTCTTCCTGGGCTGGACCGATGGCCTGCGGGTTGGGCAGGAAGTAGAGGGCTTCCAGGCGGCGGACAATGTCGGCAGGCAGTTCGTAGTAAACGTAGCGGGTGTGGAAATTGTAACGTTGCGGGCAGTGCACGATGCGCAGCAGCTCGACCAGCGGGCGGAGGATCAGGCCGTTGTAATACGAGAGCGCCTCCAGGCTGTTGCCACGGTGGATTTCTTTGTGGGTGAACACCTGGTACATTTCAAAGGTGATCCGCAGGGTTTCCACCCGTTTTTTCAGCAGTTCCACGAAGACCGGTATATCCATCGGTGGCGATTGAACCACGCCGCACTTGTCAAAATGCACGCGCGCCATGCCGTGAATCTCCTTCTCGAGGAATTTATTGGGGTTGCTGTGCTGGATGACGACAAAATCGAGCAGCAGGTAGGGGCTGGCTTTCTCCAGGCGGTAGAAGGCTTGAAAATGACCATGCCAGGACGGCCGGGGCACTTCGTAGCGCAAGTCAATGGGTGACAAAGCACGCAGCACGTCTTCCACCACCCGGACGGCCTCGTCCACGCATTCGTCGGCCACGTCGATCTGCAAATCGATGTCCGACCATTCATCCACGCGCTGGAAGGCTGCCGCGCCGCCTTCCCACATGGCGTTGACGAAATCCAGCGGTTCCAGGGCATTGCGCAAAGCGGAAAGGATGTCTTCACGAGAGAGCGACGCGGTCATGGGATCCTCCCGAAGATGTAATTACTCCTATTATACAGGAAGGGCGTGCATCGCAATGGCAAGCCTGTTACAATAGGGTTATATCCAATTGAGAGGAGCAGCAGATGACTAAACGCTATTCAACCCCGCCGGCTCTGGTGATCGATCCCAAGAAAACCTACAAGGCGGCTTTTTCGACGGAAGTAGGCGATTTCGTGGTTGAGCTGTATGCCGACCGCGCGCCGAAGACGGTGAACAACTTTGTGTTTTTGTCCCGTGAAGGTTTTTATAACGATGTCACCTTCCACCGTGTTATTGCGGGCTTTATGGCGCAGGGCGGTGATCCGACCGGCACTGGCATGGGCGGCCCCGGCTACAAATTCGCGGACGAGTTCCATCCCACATTGCGTCACAACACCGAAGGGATCCTTTCGATGGCCAATGCCGGACCGGGTACCAACGGCAGCCAGTTCTTCATCACTTACGGGCCGACGCCGCATCTCGACAACCGGCACTCGGTGTTTGGCAAAGTGATCTCCGGCATGGATGTGGTTAAATCCATTCCAGAACGCGACCCGATGAGGGCGCGCACCCCGGGCGTGAAAATCCTGAGCATTACCATCACAGAAGAGTAAAACGACCGGCAACACCCCGCCCAAAGCGGGGTGTTTTTGTGTTGAAAACAAAGAACAAATGATCTATAATAAAGTCACTCACCACCGGAGGGAACGCGATGCCTGAATATCCTGAAATAGCCCACCTGGCCGAACAAATGGACAGCGCCCTGCGCGGAAAGCGCGTGGCGGAGGTGGAGGTGCTGCAACCCAAATGCCTGAACGTGGAACCCGATGCTCTGCGAAAGGCGCTGGACGGCGCGACGTTGGGCGGGACCCGGCAGCGCGGCAAGTGGCTGCTGACTGAGGTAACGCCGGGATGGCTGCTGCTGAACCTGGGGATGGGCGGCGAAGTGCTGTTGACGGCACGCGAGCGATTGCCGGAGAAACGGCGGGTGGTGATTGATTTTAGCGATGGAAGCTGCTTGAGCATCAACTTCTGGTGGTTTGGGTATCTGCACTTTGCCGCGCGAGGGCAGTTGGAGCAGCATGAGATGACCGCCAAACTGGGGCCCAATGTGCTGGATTTGTCACGTGATGAATTCACTCGTTTGCTGGACGGGCAAAAAGGTAGCGTGAAGAGCTTCTTGCTGGATCAAACCCGCGTAGCGGGCATTGGCAATGCGTATATTCACGATATTCTGTTCCTGGCGCGCGTCCACCCACTGCAGAAATTGAGCGCGCTGGATGCGGCGGCGCGCGAACGGTTATTCGATGGGGTGCAACGCGGATTGCGACCGAGCGTGGACAAGGGCGGCGCGTTTTATGAGATGGATTTGTTCGGGCAGAAAGGCGGTTTCACAATGGATGACATTCTCATCGGGTATAAGGAAGGCCGGCCCTGTCCGGAGTGCGGACATCCGATTGAAAAGATAAAGACCGGCGGGACGAGCTCGTTTATTTGCCCATCCTGCCAGGCCATGTAATCTGCCGACGGTAGACGAAAGCACCGCTCGGCTATCAAAGGCAGAGCGGTGCTTTTATTGAAAACACAGGATTCTCAAGCCACAGGCGGGAAACAAGTCTCCAGCCCAGCGGCGAGGGTGTTGCCCCAGGCGGTGTAGTTATGCCCGGCGCTGTATTCGGTGTAGGTGAGACTGGTGCCGCGCTCACGCAGCAAGGCGGCCATCTCGCGGTTGGATTGCAGCAGCCACTCATAGCGACCGGCGTTCATCCACACCTGCGCAGGCAGCGGAACACCGCCGCGGATGAGATCCCACAGGGCAAAACGGTGTTCACCGAAACCGAACGCGCCGGATTGGCTGAGAACCTTGCCAAAGATGGACGGCAAGCGTAAACCGGTGAACAGGGCCATCAGCCCGCCCAACGATGCGCCGAGCACGCCATAAGTGCCCTGCGGGGTTTGCGGATCGGTCAGATCCAGCTCCTTTTGGGCCAGGCGCAGTACCGAATCGAAGAGATACCCGATGGCCGCATCGGAACAGGTGTATTCCACGGTGCGCAGCGGACCGGCATTGTCCACCATTGCAAGGGCCAGTGGGCGGATGCGACCTGCGGCGATGAGATTGTCGACGATGACAGGCAGATCGGCACGACGCAGGTAATCCTTGCCGTCGAAGACGACGACCAAAGGGCTGGGGCCGGGGACCGGTGGGCGATAGAGATGCACCGTGCGCTTACCGGAGGCATAGAGCGGCTGGGTTAGTGGATGGTGGCTGATGTTTCCGCGGACGATGCCAGGCCGGCAGCGGCGCAACGGTGACGGGTGGGCATCGGGCATGTAGAAATAATTATTATAATTGCCCAGACCGTTGGGGATGCGGTGCCGGTTGTACGGATCAGGGGTGCGCTCGCCTTTCATGACAAAGGTGTATTCCATGTAGGCATCCGGCGTGAAATTCAGAGCCACCGCCCACAGGCCGGGCGACAGATTGGAAAACGATGGGCTTTTGGATTCATCCCAGTCGTTGAAATCACCCATCAGAGCCGGCGCGGTATCGCCATGCCATAGAAATACGGCAGTAT
>DAOUGY010000364.1:0-1520 GCA_034428975.1 Anaerolineaceae bacterium
GGGTTGCAGCGGCAGGGTGCAGTTGTCGGCCGGGCAGCTAAACGGCTGCCCGTTGATGCTGCCGTTGATGCGGATGATCGATTCGTTGGGCAGCGGTTCTTCGCCGCCCAGCACCAGTTCGGGCACGGAGGCGCAGGTGTTGGCCGGGAATTGCAGGTCGCAACCGGCGATGGAGAGCCAGACGGCCGGCGGGGGCAGCTCGACCTCGACCTCGCGCGTGCCTTCGTAGGTCGAGAGCGGATAGAGATAGAGGCCCTTGCACTCGGCCGAATTGTCGGTGCAGGTGGTGGTCTTGCGCCATTCGTCGAAGATGGCCCGACCGCAAGCGGTGATGATCTCGTCCTCGGTGGGCGCGCCTTCGTGCTCAATGTACATGCGGCAGGCGATTTCGTTGTTCGACCAGCGTGCCAGCCACCATTCGGTTTCGGTGAAGGCCACGGTCAGGGTGGTTTTGCGTTGGTATTCTTCTGGGGTGGGTTCTGGAGTGGGTTCTTCGTCTTGCGCGTAAACCGGCGTCAGTCCGCGGCCCAGCCCGCCCAGCAGCAGGCTCATGCTGAGCAAAAAGGCGATGGCGACCAACAGTTTTCGCGAAGCGTGCATCCCGCTCCTTGTGAGGTGAGAGGACTGTGTCTTATAAGTTTATCATAGGTTGCAAACGGAAGGTAAAAAGTGAATCGTGAAGCGTGAACCGTAGATTGTGCGTCGCAAATCAGGGCGTGGGTGTCACTGTGACCGTGGGCGTGACGGTGGGCGTCAGCGTGATGGTGGGACTGACCGTGACGGTGGGCGTGATGGTCGCGGTGGGCGTTTCGGTGGCGGTGCCGGTGGGGGTGGGCGTGCGGGTGACGGTTGGCGTGGGCGACATGGTCAGCGCGGCCTCGTAGGTCAGCACCACCTCCGAGAAGGGCACCGGCGTCAGTACGTAATTCAGCGAATCCTGCAGGAAGGCGGCCAGCGCAGCCTGGCGCGGCAGCAGCACGGTAGCGTCCACCTGGTCGGGAACCTGCCAGGGGTCGAACAGGGTGGAATCGATGAAAAATGAGCCGATATGGTCGGGCGAACTCAGCCGCAGCATGAGCGCGACCGAATCGGTGATGGTTTTCAGCTCCAGGTTGGTTTCGATGTACGGGCGGTAGTTGGCGTACAGCTCGGGGATGCGCGCCAGCCCGCCGCTGGAGGTCATGCGCAGGAAGATTTCGATCAGGGCCTCCTGCTGGCGCAGGGCGCGGTCGCGCTCGCTGCCGGTAGGGTTGGCGCTGACGTAGCACAGCAGCTCGTCGCCGCTCAGGTTGACCAGCCCGCCGCCCAGCATGCCGCAGGAGCGCTGCAGGTTGGTGAGCACGTTCACTTCCAGCCCGCCCAACTCGTCGATGAACTGGATCAGGTCGTCAGGGTGCACCAGGATGTAGTGCTGCGGGCGGATGCCCAGGTTGTATTCGAGCGCGTCGGCCAGCATGCGGAACCCGCCCACGGCATAGGCCGTGCTGATGCGCTGCATGGTGTAGCCGGGAATGTTGACG
>DAOUGY010000365.1:0-2612 GCA_034428975.1 Anaerolineaceae bacterium
GGGGCAACGCGGCAGGCTGTTTCGCCGCGCAGAGCGCACAGCGCACGAGCGATTTCCATATCACGCTCACCGGCGATCACCAGCCAGTGACGGGCCGGGATGGCGGCTTGTAATGCCGCCGCCAACGCATTAACCTGACCGGCGGGCATGGCGGAGAACAGGGACGGCACAGCGGCATCCTGCACGGATTTACGGGTGCTTTCCACCATCGAACCGCAGTCCGGGATCAGAATCCCCGCCAGAGTGGGGAGGCTCAAACCATCCGCCAGGGTATCCTCGCCGATGGCCGGGGCCAGATCGGCAATCGCCAGGCGGGTGGGGTGGTCTGGCAGGCCGGAGTAATCCAACAGCGCCAGCACCGCCGCACGGCGGAGCTGCTCTCGTGCCGGGCAGTCGGCGGCATCTGAGGGCAGCGCCAGGCCAACGGTCAGCGGCTCGCCGGGTGGGATGCGCGCACAGCCGGCAGCATCTTCGCAGGCCGGGTGGGGCCGGCAGGCGGAGCACAGCGTGAGCCACAGAATTGCCAACAGGAAGAACCATCGGAAGGCGCGCACGGCGTTTCGACCTGGAATCATGGGTTGGGATGGAGCGATTGCGGTAAAATGAGGACTTGAACCAGTGTAGCAGATTCCCGTGACAGGGTAAAGTCAGTCTGGAATGTTGGAGAATCATGGCAGGTCATTCAAAGGGCATGAGTAAAATGGAGCGCGGCCGCTGGGGTGAGGCGCAGGCTGAGCAATTCTTGATTAACCAGGGGCTGACATTGCTGGAGCGCAACGCCCGCACCCCTTACGGTGAATTGGATCTGGTGATGCGTGACGCGCATGGGCTGGTGTTTGTGGAGGTGAAAACTCGCACATCGCGCGAATACGGCCTGCCGGAAGAAGCGGTCACGGCGCGCAAAGCCGGGCACCTCTTGACATCGGCCGAGTGGTATGCCCAGCAGCATCCCGAACTGCCCGCGCAATGGCGCGTGGACGTGGTGGCGGTGAGCGCGCTGCAGGGTGAAGAGACCGTGGAGATGGAGTGGTTTGAAAACGCCCTTTCCTGACCTGCCTGCACCGCTGGTGGTGATTTTGGGACCGACGGCGGTGGGCAAAACCGAGCTTTCCATCCGCCTCGCGGAGCGCTTTGACGGCGAGGTTGTTTCCAGCGATTCGCGCCAGTTTTATCGCGGCATGGACATCGGCACTGCCAAGCCCACCCCCGCCGAGCTGGCGCGTGTGGCGCACCACCTGATTGACGCGTACGATCCCGATCAGCCGCGTAGTTTGGCCGACTTCCAAAGCGAGGCGCGGCGGATCATCCAGGACATTCACCAGCGCGACAAACTGCCGCTGCTGGTGGGCGGCACCGGACAATATGTGCGCGCGGTGATTGAAGACTGGCAGATGCCCGATCAACAGCCCGACCTGCGCTTGAGGCAAGCGCTGGAGCGCTGGGCGGAGCAGATTGGCAAGCAGGGCTTGCACGACCGCCTGCGCACGCTGGACCCGCTTTCCGCCGAGCGCATCCAACCCAGCAATGTGCGCCGAACCATCCGCGCGCTTGAAGTGATCCTGGGCACCGGCAGACGCTTCTCCGAGCAGCAGTCCAGCCGGGGATCACCCTATTCACTGCTGAAGATCGGATTGACGCGCCCGCGCCACGAGCTCTACACTCGCATTGACGCGCGCATTGAACAGATGGTGCAGGACGGGCTGGTGGACGAAGTGCGCGGGCTGCTGGCGCAGGGGTACAGCGCTGACCTTCCGCCGTTTTCAGCCATTGGTTACCGTGAGGTGATTGCCCACCTGCGCGGCGAAATTGACCTGAACGAGGCGGTGGTGTTAATCAAACGCAACACTCGCGAGTTTGTGAGACGGCAGGCCAACTGGTTTAAGGAAAGCGACCCCAGCATTCACTGGCTGGCGGCGGGCGATGCCGCGTTGGACGAAGCGGTCCGGTTGGTTGTCGACGCCAGCGCCTGGATCCCGCCGGCGGTGGGGGAAGAACGCTACGCGTTTTGAAAATCCGACATATTCGAAAAAGACCGGGCGAGTTGTCAAACTCGCCCGGCTGCTTTTTATGCGTTGCCGTTGGTTTGCGGCACCGGTGTGACACGCTTTTCGACCGGCGGCGGGAAGATCTTCTCGAAGTCTTCACGAGTGATCGTTTCGACCTCAATCAGGCGGTCGGCGACGGCGTCGAGATAGCTGCGGTAATTGCGCAGGATATCGCGCGCGCGGTCGTAAGCTTCGTTGATAAGCTGGCGCACTTCGGCGTCGATCTTCTCGGCGACGGCTTCGGAGTAATCGCGCTGCTCGGAGATCTCGCGGCCCAGGAAGATTAATTCTTCTTTCTGACCGTAGACCATCGGGCCAAGCTCGCTGCTCATACCCAGGCGGGTGACCATGGTGCGGGCCAACTGCGTAACGCGCTCAATGTCGTTAGACGCGCCGGAGGTGATGTCGTCAAACACCAGTTCTTCAGCGGCGCGACCGCCCAGCAAACCGACCATGTCGGCCAGTAGTTTGCGGCGTGGAACGAGCGTGCGGTCCTCGGAGGGCAGGGCCAGGGTGTAGCCGCCGGCCATGCCGCGCGCTACAATGGTAACCTTCTGGACGGGATCC
>DAOUGY010000366.1:0-9078 GCA_034428975.1 Anaerolineaceae bacterium
GCACCATTTCCCCCTCCAGTGATCGTTCGGTCGCGTAAAATGATTATGGATTAATTTTAAATAAATGTCAAGCAGGTGGGATTTGTTCGCCGTTTGAACCCCCTGCCCACACCCCCGCCCAACGAAACCTGGACGAAACAAACACCCCCATGCAAAAAGGGAGCGGTGACCGCTCCCTTTGTTTTTTTCTGTTGCCGTGCTTCAGGCGTCCGCCGCCTCGCCGCGCGCCGCCAGTTCCTTCAGAATCAATTCCTGATCGACGGGGATGCGGTCCACGCGCACGCCCACCGCGTTGTACACCGCGTTGGTGATGGCCGGGATGGTCGGGATCAGCACAATCTCGCCCACGCCCTTGGCGCCGAACGGGCCTTCGTTGGTGGGGTGTTCCACCACAAAGGCGTGAATCTCCGGCGTGAAGGTGATGGACGGCGTGCGGTAGCTCGACAACCGGTCGGTGATCACGCGCCCCTCTTCGAGGATGAAATTCTCCGAAAGCGCGTGGCCGATGCCCATGATCAGCCCGCCGTCAATCTGCCCCTTGAGGCCCAGCGGGTTGATGGCGCTGCCCACGTCGTTGGCCACCACCACGCGCGCCACCCGCACCTCGCCGGTGCGCGTGTCCACTTCCACCTCGGCAGCCTGCGCCGCAAACGAGAAGGCCACGTGCATATCGCCCGGCTGGCCCAGCGGTTTGGTCTCCGGCGCCCAGTATTCATAAGCCGCCATCGGCTGGCGCTGGTGGTTGATCAGCATCTCCGCCAACTTGCCCAGCGGAATCTTCTGCCCCTGGATCACCGCCAGGCCCTCTTCAAAGCGCACCGTCTCCGGTGAAACATCGTAATCCTCGGCCAGTTCCGCCGAGATCAGGTGGCGCATGGCGCGCGCCGCGTGGCGCACGGCGTTGCCGGTCACATACGTCTGGCGCGAAGCGGTCGTCGGGCCGCCGTCGGGGGTCAGGTCGGTATCCGAAAGCAGCACATGGATGCGCTCGGGGGCCTGCTCCAGTGCCTCCGCGGCGATCAGGCGCAGCACGGTCGGCAGACCCTGGCCCAGTTCGGCCGACGAGGTGCGCACCTGGAAGGTGCCGTCGCGGCGCAGTTCCACTTCCGCCCCCGATTTATCCGGCGCGCCGCCGCCCAGGCCGGTGTTCTTGTAGGCCACGGCAAAGCCCCAGGCGCGCCGCAGGTACGGCTTTTGGGGGTCGATCTTCACCTCGAACGGCTTCGGCCCGCCCAGGCGCATCATCTCTTTTTCCACTTTTTCAATGCACTCCAGCAGGCCCACGCTGTCGCGCAGGATCTGCCCGGTGTTGGTGATGCTGCCCACGCGCAGCGCGTTCATGCGGCGCAGCTCCACGCGGTCCATTTTCAGCGTTTCGGCCAGCATGTCCATCACCGTTTCCACGGCAAAGGCCGATTGCATCACGCCAAAGCCGCGGAAAGCGCCCGCCGGCGGGTTATTGGTGTACATCGCGTAGCAGTCGGCGCGCACGTTGGGCACTTCGTACGGCCCCGAAGAGTGCGTGGTGGCGCGCGTCATCACCTTCTCGCCCAGCGAGGCGTACGCGCCGGTGTCGCCGTACAGCTCGGTCTCCACCGCGGTCAGGCGGCCGTCGCGTTTGGCGCCGACCTTCACTTTAATCTGCGTGGCATGCCGCTTGGGATGCGCGATCAGGCTTTCCTGGCGGTCGTAGAGCAGTTTGACCGGCCGTTTGGTCACCAGCGCCAGCATGGCGGCGTGAATTTGCCCGGCGATGTCTTCCTTGCCGCCGAAACCGCCGCCGATCAACTGGCCGATGATGTGCACTTTCTTCTCCGGCCAGCCCAGCGCGCGCGCCACCTGGTTGCGGTCCGAGTAGGGGATCTGCGAACCGACGTAGATCTCCATGCGGCCCTCGTCGTTCACGCGCGCCACGCTGCATTCCGGCTCCAAAAAGGCGTGGTCGTTCATCGGCGTGTGGAAGGTGTGCTCCAGCACCACGTCCGCCTCGGCAAAGCCCTGCTCCATGTCGCCTTTGCGCACCTTGATGTGCTTGAGCAGGTTGCCGCTCGAATGAATCTGCGGCGCATCCGGCTGGCGCGCCTGCACCGCGCTGCTCACCACGGGCAGCGGCTCAAATTCCACCTCAATCAAGTCCAGCGCCTCGCCGGCGATCTGGCGCGTCTCGGCGGCCACAATCGCCACTGCGTCGCCCACCGTGCGAATGCGCTCGCCCACGCCCACCAGGCTGGGCCAGTCGGCCACCACCAGGCCGTGGTTGTGCTCGCCGGGAATGTCCTCGGCGGTCAGCACGGCCGCCACGCCGGGCAGCGCGCGCGCTTTCGATACGTCAATGCGTTTGACAATCGCCGAAGGCAGCATGGCGCGTTTGACGCGCGCGTGCAGCATGCCCTCGAAGGTGATGTCGTCGGTGTACACCGCCGCGCCGCTCACCTTTTCCACCGCGTCGGGGCGCGGGGCGATGGTGCCCACCGCTTTGTGCGCATGCACCGAAACCGGCACGTCCGTGGGCGGCTGCACCGGCTCGCCGGTGCGCAGCGCTTTAGCCGCCGCCTGAATTGCGCCGATGATCGAAGGGTAACCGGCGCAGCGGCACAGCGTGTCCTTCAGCGCGTAGCGGATGTCCTCTTCGCTCGGGTCGGGATTGCGCTCCAGCAGCGCGTAGGAGGTCATCAACTGGCCGGGCGTGCAGAACCCGCACTGCACCGCGCCGTATACGATGAAAGCCTGCTGCAGGGGGTGCAATTTGGCTTTGCCGCCGTTGTCCGCCGGGCGAACCAGGCCTTCCACGGTCGTCACGCTGCGCCCGCCGGCCCTGGCCGCCGGGTAATTGCACGAAAGCACCGGGTCGCCGTCGATCACCACCGTGCACGCGCCGCACTCGTCTTCGTTGCAGCCGATCTTCGTGCCGGTCAGCTTCAGGCGGTAGCGCAGCACGTCGGCCAGCATCTCGCCCGGCTGCACCTCCACCGAAACCGCTTTACCGTTAACCGTAAATTCAACCATCTGTGCACACATCACATCACCTCCGGCCCGGCTGAGCGTGCCCAGGCTTTTTCCAACACATCCTGTAAAAGCACGCCGCTCAGATGCGTGCGGTATTCCGACGTGGCGCGGCGCGCGCTGGTGCGGAACTTCATCGTTTCGCGCATGCGCTGCACGGCGCCTTCAAGGGTTTGGGGGGTAAAGGGTTTGCCCGCCAGGTACTCTTCCACGGCGGTGGCGCGCTGCGGGGTGGGGCCCGCCGGGCCAACCGCCACGCGCGCGGCGCGAATCGTCTCGCCTTCGCGCGCCAGCCAGACGGCCATGTTAAGAATGGGCAGCGCCACGCCCTGCGGGCGCATCACCCGGCTGAAGGCCGAAGCCTCGCCCGGTTGGCGCAGGGGAAGGGTAAAGCCCACCAGAATTTCGCGATTGGGAATGAGGGTCGACTGTCCCGGCCCCTTAAACAGCGTGAGGATCGGCGCCATGCGCCGGCCCTCGGGGGCGGCCACTTCCACCTCGGCGCCCATCGCCACCAGCGAGATCATCCCGTCGGCGGCGGGCAAGGCGTGGGCCACGTTGCCGCCCAGGGTGGCGCTGTTGCGCACCTGCGGCCCGCCGATCAGGCTGCAGGCCTCCACCACGCCCGGCGCATGCTTGCGCACCAGCGGGTGCTCCACCACCTTCGAAACCGGCACGCCCGCGCCGATGAACAGCCTGCCGCCACGTTCTTCCAGGCAGCGCAGCTCGTCAATCGCCGTGAGGTCCACCAGCGTATCCATCGGGGCGTGATGCCCCTGCTGCAATTCCAGCAGCAGGTCGGTGCCGCCGCCCACCGGGCAGGCCGGGCCGCTCGCGCTCGCCAGCGCCTGCACCGCCTCGTCCACCGACTTTGCCACAACATACTGTGACCAGAGTTTCATGCTTCAATACCTCCAGATCAGTTTTGCGTTGGCGCTTTTCGACGGGCAGCCGCCCGACGCCGGCAGGTTCGCCGCCTGCCGACCCTCGCGGATTAACTTGTGGATTCGACGCCCGCCATCAGCAGGCCGATTTCATCCAGCGTGGCCGTGCGCGCGTCGACAATGCCCATAATTTTACCTTCATACATCACCGCAATGCGGTCCGAAAGCGCGCGGATCTCATCCAGGTCTTCCGAGATCAGCAGCGTGGCCGTACCGGCGCGGCGCTGCTCCAGCAGGCTCTGGTGAATATACTCGCTCGCGCCGATGTCCACGCCGCGCGTCGGTTGGGCGGCGATCAGCACGCGCGGGCAGCGCGTCAGCTCGCGCCCCATGATCAGCTTTTGAATGTTACCGCCCGACAGGTTCTTGATCGGCGTATCCACCGAGGGGGTTTTGACGTTAAATTCCGAGACGACCTTCTGGCATTCGCGGTTGATCGCTTTGAAATCCAGGAAAGTGCGGTAGGAATAGGGGCGCTTGCCGTGATCGGAGAGGATCAGGTTGTCCGCCACGCTGAACTCGCGGATCGCGCCTTCCTTCATGCGCTCCTCGGGGATGTAAGACTGTCCGCCGGAAACGCGCGCCGCCGGCGGGGCATGCGTCACATCCTTGTTGTCCAGCAAGATCTGCCCGCTGCGCGCCGTGCGCAGGCCCGCCAGCGCTTCGGCCAGCTCGCGCTGCCCGTTGCCCGAAACGCCCGCCAGCCCCAAAATCTCGCCGCCGTACAGCTCAAAACTGACGTGATCCACCGCGTCCTTGCCGCGGTCGCCGCGCACGCTCAGGTCTTTCACCTGCAGGCGGATCTCACCGCGCTTCACGGGCGGGCGGTCGTACTGCAAAATCACAGGGCGCCCGACCATCATCTGGGCCAGCTCCACCCTGGTTACATTCTCATTCGGGCGCGACCCCACCATGCGGCCGTCGCGCAAAACGCTGATGCGCGTGCTGATGTCCAGCACTTCGTTGAGTTTGTGCGAAATAAAGATGAGCGCGTGGCCTTCCTGCGCCATCGTGCGGAAAGTCTTAAACAGATCGGTCACTTCCTGCGGAGTGAGCACCGCAGTCGGCTCATCCAGCACCAGCAGGGCCGCGCCGCGATACAGCGCCTTGACGATCTCCACGCGCTGCTGCTCGCCCACCGCCAACTGCCAGACGTACGCTTTGGGGTCCACCTTCAAACCGTACTGCTCGCTCAATTCCATCACGCGCTTTTCCACTTTGTCCAGGTCCAACATCGGGCCGCGCGAAGATTTGAGCCCCAGAGCGATGTTTTCCACCACCGTCAGGCTGGGCACCAGCATGAAGTGCTGGTGGATCATGCCAATGCCGGCGGCAATGGCATCCTGCGGCGAATTGAAATGCATTTCCTTGCCGTTGATCAGAATTTGGCCCTCATCGGATTTGTATAACCCGTAGAGCTGGCGCACCAGCGTGGATTTGCCCGCGCCGTTTTCGCCCAGCAGGGCGTGCACTTCCCCTGCGCGAACGTCAAAATCCACATGGTCGTTGGCCAAAACGCCCGGAAAGCGTTTGACAATGCCGACCATGCGCATTTCTTCAATAATGGGTTGACCGGTGGGTAATAATCGAGTCATGGCGTCTCTCGCAGGGCCGGGTGTGCCGGTTGCCCGGCACACCCGATTGAAATCCGAATACGATTAGGGTTTGATCGTGCCGTCTTTGATGCCGGCGATGACCTTGTCCACTTCCGCTTTCACGTCGGCGGGCACTTCGACCTTGTCGTTGTAGGCAATCACCAGACCGCCATTTTTGAAGGTGAGGGTGTAGGCCTTGCCGCCCATCACGCCCGCCTGATTGCTGGCGATCATGTCCTTGACGATGCCGACCCAGTCATACACCTGGCTGGCGGCAACCACTTCGGGGGCCAGGGAGGTCTGGTCCCACTGCGTGCCAAACCACAGCGCGCCCTTGTCCTTGCAGACGCCAATCGCGCCCACCACCGACTGCGACGAACCCGTCAGCATGTCGGCGCCGGCCGCAATGTGCGTTTCGGCGGCGGTGGCCATCAGCGACACATCGGAGAACGAACCGGTATAGGAAACGTTAACCTTGATGTCGGGCTTGGTGGCTTCGGCGCCGGCCTTGAAGCCTTCCACATACAGCTTGGCATCGCCCGCATCCACCGGGCCGGAAATGCCGATCACGCCGCTCTTGCTCATCAGCGCCGCGATCACGCCCATGGCATAGCCACCTTCCTGGGCTTCAGCCTGATAGGCGAACACGTTGGTGATGCCGGCCGCCTGGAAGGTGTCCATCGACGTGCCCCACGCAAAGCTGGTCTTGGGGAAATCGGGGGCAATCTGTTCCAGCGACGTGCCGTACTGCGAACCGTGCGCAATCACCAGGTTGTAGCCCTTGGCGGCATAGTCGCGAATGGCCGCTGCGGCATCCGGCACTTTGAACATGTTCTCGGAATAGGCGATTTCGAACTTGGCTTCGCCGCCCATCTCGGTCTGCACCTTCTTCAGGGCTTCGAACATCGACTGGCTGAAGGCCATGTCGGTGATCGCCGAGGGCATCACGATGGCGACTTTGTAGGCCGAGGCGGCTTCCTGGGTGGGCGCCGCGGCGGGGGCCGCGCAGCCGCTGATCACGATGGCGAACAGAGCCACCAACAAAGAGATCCGGAACAGAATCGACTTCATTTTTTTCTCCTTCAAAAGGTCTATATGTTTCAGGCGCGCCGGGGCGGCGCCTGGGACAACCTGCACACGAACCTGAAGCTCTGAAATCGGATACGCTGTGATTGTGTCGCCGCCAGGTTCCTCGATACCCCCCTCCTCGTTAATTCTCCCCGCGCTCAAACGGTTTGGTCAGCGCGGCGGGTTGCTTGGCGCGGTTGGTGGCAAACACCAGCGCCAAAATCGTCAGGATGTAGGGCATCATCACCGCAAAATCGGACGGGATGTTGATGCCTTTCACCTGGATCCACATTTGCAGCGCGTTGACAAAGCTGAACAGCAGTGCGCCCCACAGCACGCCGTACGGCCGCCAGCCACCGAAGTACACCAGCGCCACGGCAATGAAGCCCATGCCGTTGGTCATGTTTTCCTGGAAGAGATTGATCAGCGCAATCGAGAGCGACGCCCCGGCGATACCCGCCAGCATGCCGCCCAGACACACGCAGATGTAGCGTACCCGCACCACGTTCACGCCCAGCGTGTCGGCGGCCTGCGGGTTTTGCCCCACCGCGCGAATCTTCAGGCCAAAAGTGGTCTTGTTCAGGAACCAGGTGGACAGCGGCACCAGCAAAAATGCCGCATACACCAGCAGGTTGTGGTTGAAGAGCACATCGCCGAGGTAGGGAATATCCCCCAGCAGCGGGATTTTGATCGGCTGAAAACCGGTGATCGATTCCACGCCGCCCAGCATCTTCTTAAACAGCAGGCTGGACAGGCCCAACCCGAACAGGTGCAGGCCGATGCCGCTGATGCCCTGCTCGGCCTTGAGCGTGACGCTGATCACCGACATCAGCAGGCCCATGAGGATGCCCACCACCGCCGCCGCCAGCAGCCCCAGCCAGATGTTGCCCGACTTCATGCCGACGTAAAAACCGCTGAACGCGCCCATCAGCATGATGCCTTCCACGCCCAAATTCAACACGCCGGAGCGCTGCGCAAAGGTCTCGCCCACCGCGGCGAACAGATACGGGGTGGCCAGGCGGATACCGGAATAAAGGATGCCCAGCAAAACGGGCAGTGTGAACAGCTCACCCATGCGTTTCTCTCCTGCGCGCGCGGTATTTGGACCAGATCTGGCTGCCGACCACGAACAGCACCACCAGGCCAAGCAGCGTGTCAATCAGCGAAGAGGGCACCTGCACGGCACGCTGCATCTTGTCCGCGCCCACCAGCAGGCCGCCAAACAACACCGAAGCGGGAATGGAGCCCAGCGGATGCAGGCCGCCAAACAACGCGGCCACAATGCCCGAAAAGCCGTACCCGCCCGAAAGGTTTTCCAACATGCGGTGCTGCACGCCCATCACTTCCACCGCGCCGGCCAGCCCGGCAAACGCCCCGCCCAACACCAGCGACAGCGCCTGGTAGAACGGCACGTTGATGCCCGCATAACGCGAGGCATCCACGTTGAGGCCCACCGCGCGAATGCGGTAGCCGATGGTGGTGCGCCACAGGAAGATAAAGACCACCACCGCCAGAATGACCGCCAGGATCGCGCCAGAGTGCAGCAGCGTCTGCGGCACCAGGCGCGTCAGCCACACACTGCGCGGCAGCAGCGCCGATTGGGCGATGCGCGTGCCCATCTCCACTTCCTTCGGGTCAATCATCGGTCCGCGCAGCAGGTAGTTGGACAGCTGCACGGCGATGGCGTTCATCATCACCGTCGAAAGGATTTCGTTCACACCCAGGCGCGCTTTGAGCACGCCCGGAATGCCGCCCCACAACGCGCCCGCCAGAATGCCCGCCAGCATACAGGCCGGCAGCAGCACAATCCCGGTCAGGTGTGGGAACGACACCGCCACCGCCGTGGCCGCCAGCGCGCCGACAATGATCTGGCCCTCGCCGCCGATGTTGATCACGCCGCCGCGGAAGGCAATACACACCCCCAACCCCACCAGCAGCAGCGGGGTGGCTTTGACCAGCGTTTGAGTCAGGCCGGATACATCGCCAAACGCGCCCTGCACCAGCGCGCCGTACGCCTCCAGCGGATTGACGCCCAACACAACCAGCATGATGGCGCCAATGAGAAAGGCAACCGGCACGGCCAGCAGCGGCAAAAGGGCTTCCAGCGTTCGATTCAGGGTCCTTTTTATTGCCACTCGATCAGTCATGAAAACGGAATCCCTTTCGGTGTTTGGGTTTCGTACTGGGTCTTCATCTGGTAAGGGTATTCAATTGATGAGAACAGGGAAACAGGACGCGCGTCCCAAGACGTCAGACAATTAATCGTATGACAATAGTCTACGGATTTTCAGGGAAAAATACAAGTGATTATTTGTCGATTCCACCGGATTAATGGCCAAATAGTGAAGTTAATCCCGCATAAAATATGATAAATGCCATTTTACAGGTGGAATTTGTCCAACTTGATCCAGTCATCCAGACAAGATTGCCCGCCAGTCGTGACCGGGTCAGCAATCCGTAAGGTGCGG
>DAOUGY010000367.1:0-8770 GCA_034428975.1 Anaerolineaceae bacterium
GGCTCCGGCCCCATCACGATCCATGGCTACCAGGAGTACACCTTCTCGCGCACCGCGCCGGACGGCACCTTCACCACCACCCCGGCCAGCTACAACGAACTCAAAAAGTTCGCCGGCTTCCTGGGCTTCGTCAGCGACGCGGTGACGGGCAACCCCAAGGCCAACGCCCGGGTGCAAATCAAGGGACCGACCGGCACCATCCTGGCCACACTGACCACGGATGAGGACGGCTACTACATGTTCGCCTACAAGCACAAGGCCAAATCCGCCCCCTACACGATCAAGCTGCCCGATTACGGCAAGTCGCAATCGGTGACAGTCAAAGCCAACGGCTTCGCGGCGGTCGACTTTGAAGTGACCGGCGCTCCGACTTCCGGAACCCTGGGCGGGCGCATCACCATCCCGCGCATCACGGTGCGCTAAACCTCACCGCCTTCGGGCGAACCCATATCTGAATCACGACCGGCGGCAGGGAACCTGCCGCCGGTCTTCTTCTTGATGGGTCCACGCTCAGCAGTATTTGCGGCTGAACGCTTCGGTGATCTCCAGCAATTCAGGGGTCAGCAGCGATTTGACTTTGAGCGCAATCGCCGCGGGCACGCCGCCATAATAGGCCTGGGCGATGCCGCCGGTGATGCAGGCCAGCGTATCGGCGTCGCCGCCTAGCGAAATGGCCAGCCGTACCGCATGTTCAAACGAGGTTGAGTCGAGGAAGGCCACGATCGCCTCGGGCACCGTGCCCTGGCAGGACACATCAAAATGGTAACCCGGGCGGATCTCGTCGCAGGTGCGCTGCAGGTTGTAACCAAAATCGCTCTGGATACGCCACCGGATGGTTTCTTTGGATGCGCCCTTGCGCGCCAGAAACACCGCCAACGCGCTGGCCTGCGCGCCCTTGATACCCTCGGGGTGGTTGTGGGTGAATTCGGCCGTCAGGCGCGCCTCGCGCAACACATCGGCCTCTGTGTCAAAGGCAAAGCCCACCGGGCTGGCGCGCATGGCCGAGCCGTTGCCCCAACTGTTGTAGGGTCGGGGATCGTTCGAGAACATCCATTCATAAAAATGCCCGCCGTAGCCGCAATGGGGGAATTGGCGGCCGATTTCGCGCACCGGCTCGATGTACGGCTGGCCGGTGAGGATGGCGCGAGCCACCGCGATCGTCATCACGCTGTCATCGGTGAAAAAACAGCGCGGGTCAAACAGCGGAAAATCGGTTGTTTTGGTCGAAATGTACTCATGCACCGATCCGATCACATCTCCGGCAATGGCTCCCAGCATGGTAGTCCCCTCTCCCTTACGCAAAATGGATGTTCAAACCAAATTGTACACCCTGTGCGCCGTTCAAAAGACAATCTTCTCCCCCATGCGCGCCATGCTCACCGCCACGCCCGGCTGAAGCTGCGCCAGCCGCGTGGCCGCCTGGTGGTAATGCCGCTCGCTCCACAGGTCGTCCGCGTCGCGACCCAGCTCGTTCAGGTGCGTCACCACCACGCGCGGCGCCTGAAAGGCGGCGCAAAACTGGCAAAATGCGTCCAGCATGGTCGGTTTGCGCCGCGCGGCCTCACCCCGCCCCAGCCACAGGTGCGCCACCAGGCCGTCCAACCGGCCAAAGGCCGGCAGGCGCGCTGCATCGTAGACGCGCGTGTCGCCGGGAAACAGCCAGCGCCGCCCCTCAAACTCGGTCAGGTAGCCGGTGGCCGGCACGCCGCGCTCGCCGTCGATGTGCAGCCCCTCAAAGGGCGTCAACGTCAGACCCTCAAAACGCAGCGGTGTGCCGTTTTCGGGCACGCAAATGCGCTCCGCCGGAAGGTCCGCCGCGCTCTGCACCGTCTCCAGCATCGCCGCCGGAATCACCCAGCGCAGCGGCAGGTGCCGCACGCCGCGGATGAGGTGGGGGTCAAAATGATCGTTGTGCGCGTGGGTCAGCACCACCAGCGACAGCCCCGCCAGGTCGGCGGCAAAATCCGGCGCGGGTGCGCCCGACAGGCGCGTGGACAGCGCGTACGGATCCAGCGCCCAGCGCAGCTCGCCGGTCGCAAACAGGTAATTGGCGGCGTACGTCAGCCAGGCGGCCGGGGCAGGCTGCGGCGCATGCCAGTCGCGCAGCAAAGCGCGCCAGAGGCGCGGGTACTGCGCTCTGGCGCGTTCAATGCGCCGGTTCAGGCGCGTGGAGGCAGACGGGTTCGGCTCACCCGCCATAATACTTCTGGATAAAGGCGCGCACTTCGTCCATCGAGCGGTCGAACGGCCCGGGGCGCTCCACCTTCAGGCTGGTCACCGCGGCGGCCTGCTTACCGGCTTCGGCGGGCGGCAGCGTGAAGCGGCTGACCACGTATGAGCCCAGGCAGGTATCGCCGCGCCCGCTGCGCCCATCCATCGAAGCCGGGTGGAAGGTGTAATGGGTATTGCGGCCGCCGGCATGGATCAGCACGCCGTCGCTGTGGGTCAGAACAATCTCGCGGGGGCCCAGGCTGGCATAAAAACGCGCGGCTTTCTCAATCTCGGTTTCGCCGGTCAGATAGGCCGCCTCGACCATGTCCGATTTAAGGATGTCGACATGCTTCAACACGGCGGCCATCTCGTCCCACGGCTCGTACACCAGTGTGCGGTCGCGCAGCACGCGCACAAAGCCCTGCACATCGGCCGCCAGAATGACCGGCCCGCGCCGGCGCAGGACTTCAAAGAACTCCAAACCCACCTCGCCGCGCAGCGACGAACCGACCACAATGGCGCGTGCCTCCAACCCGTCGAGCTGGGCAGAGGTGACCGTTCCGGCTGTGTCGGTGACGTACAAATTGCGCTGGTCCACGTTGTGTGTTTTATATTCCAGCGTCATCAGCGTGGACGAGGGTGTATATTCCGGGTAGCAATCCACGCCCACCGCTTCCAGCGCGGCGATCATGCGATGATCTTCTCGCGCCAGGCGGGTGACCACCGCGGCGCGCGCGCCCAGTCGCGCGGCGGCATGCGCGGCGTAGTTCACCGCGCCGCCGTCCACAAAGCGCACCCCGGCGGGGGTGATGATCGTATCTTTGGTGTAATTTCCGGCAAAAATAACGTCGTAATGCTTCGATGCAGTCATAATGGATCCTCAATTAAAAGATTTGAACCACCGCCGGCACAGCGACGGTAATCAGCCAGTACATCCCCGCCGCCACCAGGGCGGTGGCTGGAATGGTGAACAGCCAGGCCGAGGCGATATCGCCGGCCACGCCCCAGCGCACTTTGCTCATACGCTCGGCGGCGCCCACGCCCATGATGGCCGTGCTGACCACCTGCGTGGTGCTCACCGGTCCGCCCAGCAGCGAGGCCGTCAGAATCACCAGCGCCGAGGTGGCCTGCGCGGCAAAACCGTGCACCGGGCGAATTTTGTAGAACTTGGAACCGAGCGTTTTGATCAACGCGCGGCCGCCCACCGCCGTGCCCAGCGCGATGGCCGTGGCGCAGGTCAGGATGACCCAGGTGGGCACCTTGAACGTCGATTCGACGCCGGTGATCACCAACCCCAGGGTAATGATACCCATCGGCTTCTGGGCGTCATTGGCGCCGTGGCTGAGCGCCAGCCCCAACGAGGTAACGATTTGCAGCTTCTTGAACACTTCGTTGATACGCGGGGTGGCATTCCACGAGAGCAGGTAGATCAGGTTGGCCACCAGCATGCCCACCACAAAGCCGATAATGGGAGAGGCAAAGAGCGAGACGAGGATCTTGATCACGCCGGAGATCTTGATGACCTGAAAGCCGGCGCCAATCGTCACCGCGCCGATGATACCGCCTATCAGCGCATGCGACGAGCTGCTGGGAATGCCCAGCACCCAGGTGAGGATGTTCCAGAAAATGGCCGCCACCAGCGCGGCAATCAGCACTTGAATGCTGATCAACTCCGCCGAGACGATCTCATCACCGATGGTCTTCGCCACCGCCACGCCAAAGACAAACGGCCCGGTGAACTCGGCCACGGCGGTCATGATCAGCGCCACCTGCGGGCGCATGGCGCGCGATGAGATCATGGTGGCAACGATGTTGCTGGAATCGTGCACGCCGTTGAGAAAGCCGAAGGCAACCGCCAGGACAATCAGTACGATCAGCAGGGTGGTCATGGCGGCCCTATGCCATCTTAACGACAATATCGGCGATGATATTGGCCGCCTCGTCGCCGCGGTCGGCGGCGTTGCTCAGGTGGCGGTAAATTTCGCGCTGCTTCAGGATGTTCACCAGATGCGCCGGGTCGTCCGAATCCTTGAACAAATCGGCCAGCGCCTCGCGGTAAATGTCCTCGACACGGTTTTCCAGCTTCTTGGCGCGGCGGGCGTGTTCGGCCGACACATTGGGATGTTCTTGAAGCTGCTCCACCGCGCGCAGCAATTCCTCGGCAGCCTCGCGCAGCAGCGCCGCCATGCGCCCCATGTACGCCGACGGCGTAACCTTGAACACGATAATTTCCGTCACCGTGCTGTAGGCATAATCCAGCACATCGTCCACCGTGCGCGAAATGGCGAAGAGGTCCTCACGGTCAAAAGGCGTGATGAAGCTGCGGTTCAACTCATCAATCAAAATGCGGCGCGCTTCATCAGCCTCTTTCTCCTTGGCGGTCAGGGCGTTGGCCACCTTTTCATCCGGCTGGTTGATGTAGCTCTCCAGGAGTTGCATCCCTTCCAAAGTCAGGGTGGCCTGCCGGAGAATCAACTGAAGAAAAACATTGGTTCGCTTCTTGAAGATTTTTAACACGCTGGCTTCTCCTCGTTTTAGGTCTAGAGCTTAATGACACATCCGGCGCCGGCGAGCAGGTCTAAACCGGCGCGGATCTGCGGAAGGGTGTATTTTGCGCTGACTTCCAGAGTGCGCCGCGCGGTGGGCGGCAGGTACGGGGCAATTTTGGCAAAATTCACGCTGCCATCTCCCGGCACGCGATGGTCGGTCAGGCCGTTGACATCGTGCAGGTGCATGCCCACCATGCGCCGCCCAAAGCGTTCCAGCCAGTCCATGTGCGCGCACAGGCCCAGCCGGTCGAGTGTTTCGGCATGCCCGACGTCATATTGAAAGCCGTAGCCTTCCGCGTCGCTCAATTCCAGCAGGGCTTCCATCTCGTCCAGAATGGGAATGTCGTAATAGCGGTAGCGGTTCTCCAGGCCAAGGATCACGCCCAGCGGCAACGCATAATCGATGATTTCGCGCAGGCTGCGACGGGCGGCCTCCAGGTGCGGGGCGGCGCGCTGTGCGCGGTCGGCCATCAGCTCGTCGCGCAGCGCTGCATAAGCGGGCGTGTGCGCTTCTCCGGCCAGGTACAGGTCGCGCAGGCGATAATCCAGCGCCGGGTCGGCCACAATGTTGCCGGGGTGAATGACCACCAGGCGCGCGCCCAGTTGCACCGCCAGATCGACGGTCCGTTTGGCCATCGCCACCCCCTGCCCGCGGCGCATCTCATCCAGCGAGGCGATCTGCCAGTCCCATTCTTTCAACGTGTCCAGCGGCACACCCGCCGGGCAGGGGTCGTGCACGCTGCCGATGGGCGTGTGGCGCGCATCGATGGCGTTGAACAGGTCGGCGCGCACGGCGTGGTTCAGTTCAAAGCGTGCAAAGCCAATCTCGCGGGGGGCGCGAAAGGTCTCGGCAAATGGCTGCGGCTGTTTGACGTTCCACATGGTGGAAAGCGCGGCATCGTACAGCGTGTCGGGGCTGCTGCCATTGCGGCGCGCCGGCCGGCGATCCGGGCCGGGGAAGAGCGGCAACAAGCCCGACAACCGCCGGATGACATGGTCGGGCTGCATCAGCACCGGCGTGGCGTCCGGGCCGTTGCCGTCCGCCTCAATGATGACCACTTCGGCAAAGCCGGCTTCGCGCGCGCCCACCACATCGCGCGAAGGTCGGTCGCCGACATAGGCGCATTCGTGCGGCAGCACACCCGCCTGCCGCGCCGCCGCCAAAAAGAGCGATGGGTGCGGTTTGCGCCGCCCAAACGAGGCCGAAAGGATCACCGTGGGGAACAAATGAGCGATGCCGTGCTCTTCCAGCAAAGCCGGCACTTCCACCTCGCTGGTGGTATTGCTGATGATGCCCAGTTGGTAGCCGCGCTTCGCCAGCTCGCGCAGCGTTTCCAGCGAATCGGGCAGCAAATGGCGCGTCCCCTTGGAGCGCCGCCAGGTCTGGTTGAGGGTCACCGCATTGGCGCGCACGAAGTCGGCGGGGTATTCCGGCAGGAAAAAGCGCGTCCACAACTCGGCAGCGTTCAGTTCGATCTGCGTGCGCTGCGACCATACGCTGTACTGCTTCTCGCGGACGCGCAGGCGGCGCACAAACGCGCGCGCATCGCCGCTCTCTCCCAGAAAATCCATCATTTCCCGGATGACCAACGGGTCGCGCCCTTCGATCTTTCGCACTACCCGTAATGTTCCACCAATATCAAAGAAAATCGCCTGTATCATAAACGGGTTCCTGTCCATCCATCAGGCCTGCCTGGCACGCTCCAGAAAGGACACGTGCAACAAATCGGAAAACCGATCGATGTATACATCGGCGACGGCTTCCTTGTCATAATTAAAGGCCACCGTCTTCATCCCCACCGCGTGGGCGCCGTCCAGTTCGCTGGTCTTGTGCCCGACGAACACGGCTTCTTCCGGGCGAATGCCCAGCTGCTCAAAAGCTTTGTGGTAGATCTCCGGCGCGGGTTTGCGAATGCCAATCTCGCGCGAACTGATGAAGGTATCCCACACATGCCCAAACCCGTGCTTCTCGAACCAGCTCAGCTTGATCGATACCGGCAAAGCCGTATCGGTGATGATGCCCAGCATGTAACCGTGTTCGCGCAATTGCAGGATCGTCTCGGGCACTTCGGGGATGATCTCCACCGTCAGGTCGTCTTCCTCAATGGCCGCCATGCCTTCGGCCATCTGCTGCGGGTCGCTGACGCCGTACAACCTTAATATGGCGGAATAATACTCGTGGCGACGCATCTTATCCTGAAAAGCCAGGTTCTTCAACCGGCTGACCTCCGCCGCCAGGTTGGACGGGGTTTGCAATCCGTGGCGGCGGGCAAAGGCCCTCAGGCGCATGCCGGACTGCGGCCGGTGGTACAAAATATCGCCGGCGTCAAAAAAGACGGCTTTAACCGGGGCGTCGGCAGCGGCCGCCGGGAAAATCTCTTTTTGAAGCGTTTCTTCCAGAATAGGCAGCAAGTCACGCATGTCTTCAATCACCGCGTCGGGCGTGCAGCCTGTATCCTCTTCACCCTCGTCAAACGAATGGCGGATTTGCACCGCCAGGGCATACCCCGCGCGGCGCGCGCCGAGGATATCGCGGGTGATTTTATCGCCCACGTAGGCGCAGGCCCCGGCCGGCGCTTGCGCCAGGCGGGCGGCGTGATGAAAAATGGAGGGATCGGGTTTGCGCCGCCCGTAGGCCGAAGACAGCACCACCGGGTCAAAGTATTCGGCAATGCCGTACTTCTGCAAGTTATACGGCACCTGCCCCAGGCTTTGCGTGTTGCTGATGCAGCCGATCTTCAGGCCCATGCGGCGGATCTGCTCCAGCACTTCGGGAATTTCCGGTCGCATCACACGCTGGTACAGGCGGGTTTCATACAGGAACGCCAGCTCTTCGGCAATCGGCGCCAGCGCTTCTTCCGGCACCTTAAAATCGTTTAGAATGAATTCAGACCAGACCTTCACCGCCGGTGATTCCACCATGCTGTCCATCTTCATGCGGTGATAGGCTTTGACGCCGCGCGTAATCACATCGGCGAGTTGTTCATCGGTCAGGCACAGGCCAATATCCGCACCGGCCAGGCAGTGACGGATGGAATGCACGTTGCGTATGCGAAAATCGCGGTCGAACCAGTAGGTTTCGATCGTCCCGCCCATGTCAAACAGTACGGCCTGCAATTTCATAAAGCGTCTCCCCAAAACCATTAATCGTCGCCGCCGGCCGGTTCATCCACCAGGCGGCGAATCGCAATCGAGTGTGAAAGTGGGTGGTTCACGGGCGCGCTTGGCCGCGCGCCCGTGAACGCTTCAGTGCCTTGAGTGAGTTACTTTCCCAGGTTCAGCAGATAGAAGTCGCGCGCCTGGATGATGTTGTCGTACACATAACCGTCATCAAACGTCCAGGTGACCTTCTGCAGGTCCGCCAACGGCATGGCGCCTTCAGGGACCGGGATGTCGGTGCGCGGCAGATAGTTGCCAATCTTGCTCCACGGTTCCGCGCCTTCCTCGGTGAGGATGAAGCGAATGAACATCTTGGCGGCGTTGGGGTGCGGAGCCTGATTGAGGATACCAATATAGGTCTGGGTCTGAACGCCCATGATCGGTTTGAGATCCCAGCAAGGCTCAAAGGCCAGCGCGCCGTCCAAAACATCCGGATAGTTGGAGTAGGACGTGAAGCCGAGCAGATTGTCGGTCATGCCGGGGGTGGCAAACGCCGAGTCCACCTCGTCGCCGCCGGGTTCCGGGATCGGGTTGTTCTGCGCAAAGCGCTTCAGCCACAGCTGGCCAACATCGGGCGTGTCCGCATCCAATACCGGCTCGGTGCCGTACAGTTCCTTGTAGGCAGCGCCCAGTTCATCCACATGCTTCGCAATGGTCATCAGAATGCCCAGCGTCGAAGCGTCGTTCAGCGGATCCTCGATGTGAACTTTGCCCTTCCACTCCGGATTGGTCAGCTCCCAGATGTTCTTGACCGGGCAGCCGTTGGGGTTGAGTTCCTTGTTGTAGGCCAGAATGCGCACGCCAAAGCGGGCGGTGAGCAGCGGATCGGTCAGTTCCGCCGGCACCACATC
>DAOUGY010000368.1:0-3201 GCA_034428975.1 Anaerolineaceae bacterium
GAACCCGACGCAGTTGTGGGAAACGACGATGAACCCGGAAAACCGCACCCTGCTGCTGGTGACGGTGGAAGACGCCGCCGCCGCCGACCGCACCTTCGACATGCTGATGGGGGATGCCGTGCCACCGCGTACCAAATTCATCCAAACCCACGCCAAGAGCGTGCGCAACCTGGATATCTGACGCAGTACACCCCCGGCTCATCACCGGGGGTGATTTTTCGGCCTAGTCCCTTCCGCCATCGCCCCTCCCCCATTTTCGTTTGAAAACGAGGGAAGCCGGGTAGGGGCTGCTCTTCCACAAAAAACATCCCCCGTGTCCAGTGTGACACGGGGGATCATCATCTACTTAACCACCACCGGTGCTTCCGGCGGCGCGTACACCGCCAGGTCTTCCTGCGGCTCTGCTTTGCCGCGCGTCAGGTGCACGTACCCAACCACCAGCGCCGCGCCTACCAGCAGCGTGGGGATCAAAATCACCCCCAGGCCCGGGCCGAGCGCGCCGCCCGTCAGCCACTCCGGCCCGCCGGCCTGAATGCCCAGCAATGCGGCTGCCGGCGGCTGTGCATTGACCGCGAAGCCAAACACCAGCCCGGCAAAGACATTCCAACCCAGGTTGAGGCCAATCGTCAGGCCCAACTGCCCGGTGAGCAGCATCCCCAGCCCAAAGAACAGCCCCGTCAGCACCGGATTGACCGCCGAGAGGAACGCCGAACCCTGTTCCGCCGGGGTGGTGGACACACCGAAAATGGCCGCGGCGATGATCGCCGCCATCCACAGCGCGTTTTTTGCGCCCATATGCGGCGCATTGAACGCCTCACCCAGGTTGCGCAACTGATAACCGCTGGTCAGCAGCGATTCATACAACGCCGCGCACAGCAAAAAGACCAGATTGACCGCCATGACCGTCCAGAACGTCACGCCGGTGTCCTGCGAGACCACCTGCGTACCGCCGATTTTTACCCACCCGGCCAGCACTTCCACGCCGAAGAGCAGCCCGGCCGTCAGCGCGCCAATGCCCAGCCCGGCCAGCAAATCCACCAGCCAGCGCGCGTTGAAACGCAGACCAAACTCACGCAAGCGCCGCCGGTCAAACAGGCGCGCGGCGATCCACACCGACAGCAGTGCACCAACCAGCGGCGCTACGCCGCTCAACGTCGCCAGGAAAGGCTGCTCGCTGTACAGGCGCATCACTGCCGCTTCCAGCGCCGCCGGATCGTTTTGCAACACGGTCGGGTCATTGGCCTTCACCAGCGCCGATTGGATGGCGTAGCCAAACAAATCATAAACGGTGGAGGTCAGCATTGCAAACAGCAGCAGTTGCAGCACCAGTCGCCACACCGCGCGCAGGCGGCGTTCTTCGGCATTCCAGAACCATTTAGCGATCATCGTTTTCCCTTCTCACAGAATGCCGCAATTATACCCGGCTTTGATGAATGCCGCCGCTGTCGCCACGGGCGCTGGTCTTCCGGTGAATCTCGGCGGCGTCCACTTCCTGCAGCGCGGGCGTCGGGCAGGGCAGCAGCACCAGTTGCGCCAGCGCATCGCCGGGGGCAAAGCGCACCTCGTGGGCCGAGGGATTGACCACTTTGATCAGCACCTCGCCCTGATAACCCGAATCAATGATGCCCGCCCCGGCCAGAAAATCATGGCGCGATTTCGGCCACACCTGAAGCACATACCCCTCCGGCACCTCCACGGTGATGCCGGTGCGCAGAACGCGCGTTTCAAACGGCGGGATCACCCCACCCTCCAGCGCGAACACATCCGCTCCGGCGTCGGTGGGATGTTTGCGTAGCGGCGCTTTGGCGTCCGGGTGCAGGCGGGCGAATCGCAGGTTCATCGGCAGTCTCCCAATCAGGCGTGCGTGAAACAGGTTTGCTCAATCTGCTGCCAGCTTTCACCGGGCGTCGGTCGCAGAATGGTTCCCAGCAGTGGATCGACCGCCTGAATCTCGGCAGCGATACGCTGGGCCACGCGCCGCACCGAGAAGTGCGCATTGGGCGCGCTGCGCAGCGTGATGAAATGATCGGCGCTGCGCAAATTCATGCCCAGCAGCACGCGGCGGCGGTAACCGTTGGGCACCACATACGACGCCACCGCCGGGTTCCAGGCCGCCAGCGTCTCGTACGCTTCCGCCGCGGCGTCCATTGTGCGGCAATACTCGTCTTCAAATCCGGCCAGCGTGATCGCGCGCGGGATGCAATACCCCAGATGCGGGGTGAGCGCCTGGGCGGTCTGCGTCATCATGCGGTGGCGTTTGACCTCGTAATACGCGCCTTGATCCATGATCACATCAAAGGTGTAGTGAGCGTATTCCAACTCACGCAGCGGCGGGTCGTACTTGCCCCGCCCGCGAATCAACACATCCGCCAGCCGCCGGCGCTCGGTCTCGCCTGCGGTCTGCACATGTTGAACAGCCTGCTCAAACGACAGGCTGCCGTAGCGGTACAGCGCTGCCGCCAGCACGCGCGTCGCGGCCTGAGGGTCGCAATCCGTCAGGCGGCACCAGTCCGCACTGCCGGCATCGGCAGTCAGACGGGCCGCGTCGGCGGTCAACGCCGCCGCAAGTTGCTGCGAATACGGCATGGCATCGGCATATTTGACCAGCGTGGGCACCTCGCCGCGTGCCGCCTGTTTGATCTCCGCGCCCATGGCGCGCACTTCGGCCAGCGGGTGCGAAAGCAGCTTGGCAATCGCATATTCCAGCGCGCGCGCGTTGATCGTCACGCCCACGTTGGCCAGAGCCGCCGCCGGCAGCAAGAAGCGGCACACATCCACATAATCCGAGCGCAAACGGCGTTCCCAGGCGCTTTCGCTCTCGTTGGCCTGCCGCGGATTTTGCTGCGCCAGCACAGCGCGCACTGCCGGCAGCGAGCGCTGGTAGGCCTCAAACAACCGGCCCAGGACGCCCAGGTACACCGGACGCAGCAAGTGCCCGTCCAACTCCGCCGGGGTGTAAAAATCTTCCAGCCCCCATTTCTGATAGCGCGTCGATTTTTCGGTGTATGAAGCCAACCGGTTGGCTTCCAAGGTTTCCACCGCCAGGCGCGAGGCGTTCTCCACGGCAATGTGCAGCACGGCATGTTCCGCCACCGAGGAATGACCGTAGCCCACCACCCACTTCTCGTGGAATTCGGCGCTGTTTTCGCTGTTCAGTTCGGAGGCAATTTGGAGAAAGGATTCGGGCGAGCGGGATGTTTT
>DAOUGY010000369.1:0-1764 GCA_034428975.1 Anaerolineaceae bacterium
TTCGATTCCCGGGCACGGGTTTACAGGCGCAGCAATTCGCGCAGCTCCGGCCAGATGAACGGCACCGCCGCCAGCCCGCCGCCCGCCAGCGCCGCCGCGGCCGCCAGCGCCGGGTGCATCGCACCGTCCAGGCGGGTCATCAGCAGCAGGGCGATGCCTGCGCCCAGCGCCGCCGCCAGCACGGCCCGCAGCGGCGTACTGCGCAGGTTGAGGCTGGAAGGCAGCCGCCGGTTGAGCAGCACAAAGAGCAGCGCGGCCTCACCGGTGAAAGTGATGGCATCCGTCAGGCTGATGCCCGGCGCGCCCATGCGGTTGGAAAGCAGCCAGCCCAACCCCATGAACGCCGCCGCGTTCAGCCCGGCCGTGATCAGCGGGACAATGGCATTCTTGCGCGCGTAGAACGAGCGCGCCGCCACTTCTTTGAGGCACTGTCCGGTCAGGCCCAGCAAATAACCGCGCGTAGTCCACAGCAGCAGGTCGGTTTGCGGGCCGTCCAGTTTAAAGGCAAAGGCCAGCAGCGGTTGAAGGCCCAGCGCCAGCACCGCCGCCACCGGCAACGCCAGGGCCAACAGCACACGCGTCGCGCGCTCCACGCTGCGTTGAAACTCCTCACTTTGCCCGCGGGCAAATAACTCGGCCAGGGTGGGCAGCATGGCGGTGGCAATCGCTGTGCCGATCAGCGTTTCGGGCACCTGCATCACCATCCAGCCGATGGTCAACGCGGAAACCGAGCCTTCCCCCAGGCGCGAGGCGAAATTATCGCGCACGATGAAAATGGCCTGGATGAAGAACATGGTCAGCACGCGCGGGCCAAGCAGGGCCAGCACCTGGCGCACATCCGCGCGCCCCAGGCCGATGCGCGGTGTCCAGCGGAAGCCGTACCGTACCATGCCGGGAATTTGAATCCCCAGGTGCAGCGCCGCGCCCAAAATCACGCCGTACACCAGGCCGTGCACGCCCAGGCCAAAGGCCGGCAGCGTCACAGGGCCCAGCGTCACGCCCTTTTCGGGTGCCAGCACCAGCGCGCCAAAGATTTGTCCGAGGTTGTAAAAGATCGGGGCCAGCGCCGGCAGCAGAAAATGCTGATTGGCCTGCAACGCAGCCATCACCAGACCGCTGATCGAGAAAATCAGCGTGGCGATAAGATTGAGACGCATTAAGGTGACGACAAGTTCCTGCAGCGATGGATCAAAACCGGGAGCAATGCCCAGATCGCCGCGCACCAGCGGGCCCGCCGCCAGCGCCACGCCCGCCCCCAGCAGCGCCGTCACCAGAAACGCCAGGTTGGCGATGCGGCTGAACAGCTCCCAGGCATCGGCGCGGCCCTTCCGGGTCAGGGTTTCGGTCAATACCGGGATGAACGCCATCGCCAACGCGCCGCCGGAGATGAGCGCAAAGAGCATATCGGGGATGTTGTTGGCCACGTTGAACGCGTCAAACTCGCTGGTCAGGCCCACCTGGCGGGTGATGATCACCTGACGTAAAAACGCCAGGCCCTTATCCAGGGCAAAAAACACGGCCAGCATCAGGGATGTGCGCGTCAGTCGGCTGAGCTTCATGGACGGTCGTTCCTCATTTCTCGCGGTTTTCCAAATTGTAACCCAGAAAAACGGAAATTATTCCGCCGATTTGCCTACGGACATCCAATGCTTGCCGGGCATCGCCCTTGACGTATCGCAAACGGGTTTTATAATTGAAAATGATTTTCAATATCAGGAGAGCAACCATGAGCCCAACGCCGCCCAACAGCGAGCGCGCCCAAAA
>DAOUGY010000370.1:0-2637 GCA_034428975.1 Anaerolineaceae bacterium
GGAAAAGAACCTGCGACTGGAATTCATTCCGGTGACCGAAGATGGCCTACTGGATCTGGAAACCTACGACACACTGCTGCAACAAGGCCCCAAACTGGTGGCGTTCACCCAAATGTCCAATGTGCTGGGCACGATCAACCCGGCCAAAGATATCATTGCCAAAGCCCACTCTGCCGGCGCGCTGGTGCTGGTGGACGGAGCGCAGTCGGTGCCGCATTTTGCGGTGGATGTGCAGGACCTGGACGCCGATTTTCTGGCGTTTTCGGCGCACAAAATGTGCGGACCGACCGGCATCGGCGTGCTGTATGGGCGCGAGACGCTGCTGGATGCCATGCCGCCGTTCCTCGGCGGTGGGGATATGATCCGCAAGGTGTACCTGCGCACGTTTGCGCCCAATTCGCTGCCGCACAAGTTTGAAGCCGGCACCCCGGCGATTGCCGAGGCGGTGGGGCTGGGAGCGGCGGTCGATTACTTGCAGGGCATTGGGCTGGAGCGCATCCACGCCCATGAGCAGGAGATCACGACATACGCGCTCAACCTGTTGTCGGACATCCCCGGCATTCGGGTGTTTGGGCCGGACGCCGACAAAAAGGGCGGAGTGGTTTCGTTTGTTACGGATGGCATTCATCCACACGACATCGCGGCCATTTTGGACGAGATGGGCGTGGCGGTGCGGGCGGGGCATCACTGCGCCATGCCGCTGCACGACAAGTTCAACCTGCCGGCGACCACGCGCGCCAGCTTCTATCTGTATACTACCAAAGCCGAAGTGGACCAGCTGGTGCTGGGCCTGGGGCGTGTGCGCAAGATGTTTGGTTAGGCCAACGAGGACGGCATGGACGATCTGTACCGCGAAGTGATCATTGAGCATTATAAGAATCCGGGTTTTCGCGGAACGCTGGACCCGCATGATATTTCATTCGAGGATGAAAACCCGCTGTGCGGCGACCACATCCGCATCGATTTGCGCGTGGATGAGAACAACCGCGTGCGCGAAGCGGCGTTCAGCGGGCACGGCTGCGCCATTTCGCAGGCGTCCGCGGACCTGCTGCTGGAATCGATCATCGGCAAGCCGCTGGAGGAAGTAAAGAAGCTGACCAAGCAAGATGTGCTGGATAACCTGGGTATTGAGCTGGGGCCGGTGCGCCTGAAGTGCGCGCTGCTTTCGTTGAAGGTATTGAAAGCCGGGGTATACGGTCTGGGCGAGGCCAGTGACAGCCTGGTGGAGGAATGAGATGAGCGCACGGGTGGATGAAGCCCAATGCACGTTTTATCGCGTGGCGGCAGTGGAAGAGATTCCCAATGGTGAGCGCCTTTTCCTGGAGATCGGGCAGGAGCCGATTGTGCTGTTCAACATTGCCGGCAAGTTCTACGCCATTCGCGATGAATGCACGCACGACGGGAATCCGCTGGGCGACGGCGAATTGGACGGGCATGTGATCATTTGCCCGCGGCACGGAGCGCGCTTTGATGTGCGCGATGGCAAGGCGCTACGCATGCCGGCGGTCACAGATACGCCTGCCTACCCGGTGCGCGTGGTGGACGGTCAGGTGGAAATCGGCCTGCCGTAGAAGTATTGCCTGTTGAAGGTCCCCGTAAACGGGGACTTTTTTATTGTTTTTCATCGTATGGCCGCGGATACGCTTTTTAAATGTCAATCATGCTGAAAAAAACGCTCCCGCGGTGAAACGGGAGCGTTGTCTTTCGGGTAAAACGATCGAATTAAGCGTGCATGCAGCCGAAGGTGCTGACGATGCGCAGAATGTCGAAGCCCTCGGCGTATTTGCGCTCGGCGATGGCGCCGTTGCGAATTAACGTGGCGCGGGTGATGTCTGGATCGAAGTAATACTTGTCCTGATAGGTGTCGTAGCAAGCCAGGGCATCCAGCTTGGCCTGCACATCTTCTTCGCCGACTTCGACGAGGAAGTTGGGGAAGAAGCCGTAGGACGAGCGGATCACGTCAAAACCCAGCACGGTAACGCCACGGAAAGCGCGCAGGGTCTCTTCGGTGAGCGTGTTGTGGTCCTGATGGATGTCGGCGCGGGCATGCACAAACACGATGTCCGGGCGGAAATCGTGGTTGTGTTTGATCAGGTATTCGAGAATCTCCTGACGAGCCTGGGGGAAGCGGCGCGTTTCAAACGTGCCGACCACCACGCGTTCTTCCGGTACGCCAAGCAACTCCATGCTGCGGTGGTGCTCGTCTTTCACGTTTTGCAGCAGGGGATTTTTTTTGTTGTCTGACAGTGTGACGCACAAAATGTCGGTTTTGTTGACGATCTTGTGAATCAACGCGCCGCAGCCCAGCTCAATATCATCCGGGTGCGCGCCCAGGAAAAGAATGCGGCGACCGTAAAAAAACAGCTCCTGATTCATAGGCTACTTGGTCGCCAAAAAGCCACCGACCACTTTGGTCATCACCAGCTTGCCGTCTTTTTCAATGCGGCGCTGTGCCACATCGGCGATCTTTTCCATGATCTGCTCGAACTCATCCTTGCTCTGGAAGAAAGTCGTCCACAGTTTGCGATCTTCATTGAGCGAGGCGCGCGTGTATGCCAGGAAAGGATCCACCGCTTCAAACGTCAGAGGATTTTCAAAGACATGTACTTCGACTTTGGAGAACAGGCCTTCGATGAT
>DAOUGY010000371.1:0-3513 GCA_034428975.1 Anaerolineaceae bacterium
CGCGATCCACTTCGCGCAGGGCGGTTTCGGCCACGCGCGCGAAGAAGGGGATGGCCGCCAGCGAGAGCGGCACAATGGCGGCGGTGGCGCCGATGGTGGTGCCGGCCACCAGGCGCGTGAACGGTATGACCACCACCAGCAGGATGATGAAGGGCAGCGAGCGCGCGGCGTTGACCACGGCGCCGAGAATGCCGTTAAACACCGGGGCGGGGGTCAGACCGTTGCGTTCGGTGACGATGAGCAGCACGCCCAGCGGCAAGCCGAGCGCCACGGTGAACAGGGTGGACACACTGACCATGTAGAGCGTGTCGAGCGTGGCCTTCCAGAGGCCGGGAAGCCAGATGGACCAATCCATCAGTGTACCTCCAAATGCAGGCCCTGGTCCTGCAAGTGCGCCAGGGCGATGACGCTTTGCGGGCCGGTGATTTCCAACTGCAATTGGCCGACGCGCCGTCCGCCGGCGGTTTGGATGCTGCCGCCGAGGATGTTGACTTCGATCTCAAAGCGGCGGATCAAATCGGCCAGCACCGGGCGGTTGGCGGAATCGCCGACGAAGGTGAGTGTGACGCACAGCGCGCCGGGGCGCACAGCACAGGATTCCAACGCGGGGAAGAGCGCGCGGGCCAGCAGGCTGTTGGGACGCGCCGCCAGGTCGCCCACGGCGCCCTGCTCGACGATGCGCCCATCCTGCAGCACCGCGGCGCGGTCACAAATCTGGCGCACCACGTTCATCTCATGCGTGATCAGCAAAATGGTGAGCCCCAGGCGGTGATTGAGGTTGCGCAGCAGGTTGAGGATGGCATCGGTGGACGCCGGGTCGAGCGCGGAGGTGGCCTCGTCGGAGAGCAGCAGATCGGGCTGGTTGGCCAGGGCGCGGGCGATACCCACGCGCTGTTTTTGCCCGCCGGAAAGCTGCGCCGGGTAGGCGTTGGCCTTGTCGGTCAGACCGACCAGTTCCAGCAGCTCGTCCACGCGGCGGTTTAGGTCCGCGCGGAGCATGCCGCTGATTTCGAGCGGGAAGGCTACGTTGCCGGCTACGGTGCGCGAGGAAAGCAGATTGAAATGCTGAAAAATCATGCCGATGCGCTGGCGCGCGCGGCGCAGATCGGCGGGGGCCAGGCGGGTGAGGTCGCTGCCGTTCAGGCGGATGGAGCCGGTGTCGGGCCGCTCCAGCAGGTTGACGCAGCGGATCAACGTGCTCTTGCCGGCGCCGCTGGGGCCCAGCACGCCGAAGATCTCGCCGCGCTCCACGCGCAGGCTGACGTCATCCAGCGCGGTGACCACCCGGCCGGACTGTTGAAACGCTTTGCTGACATGCTCAAGTTCAATCATCAGATGTGGCTTGCCCTTACAGAGAATGCGATGGGGTGCAGGCGCAACAGCGGCCTGCACCCCCGATTGGACCGGTTATTGGAAGGCTGGAATGACCGAACCCTGGTATTTGTCTTCGATGAATTTCTTCACCTCGGGCGAGGTGAGCAGCGCGGCCAGCTTTTGAATGGCGGGGTCGTTGGCGCGGCTCTTCAACACGGTGAGGATGTTGGCGTAGGGGTTGCCCTCGCCGGATTCAAGCGCGAGCGCGTCTTTGGCGGGCACCAGGCCGGCATCGATGGCATAGTTGCCGTTGATGACCGACAGGGTGGTGTCTTCCAACGAGCGGGTGAGCTGCGCCGCTTCCAGTTCTTTAATGTCCAGTTGCAACGGGTTTTCGACGATGTCTTGCACCGTGGCGGTCACACCGGCGCCGGCCTTCAGCTTGATCAGGCCGTTGGCTTCCAGCAGGCGCAGGGCGCGCCCGGAGTTGGTGCTGTCGTTGGGGATGGTCACCACGGCGTTGGCGGGCACTTCGCCAAGTGTCTTGACCTTGCGCGAGTAAATGCCCAGCGGCTCGATGTGCACGGCGGCTACCGAGACCAGGTCCAGGTTGTGCTCGCGGGCGAAATCTTCCATGTAGGGCGCGTGCTGGAAGAAGTTGGCGTCAATCTGACCGTCGTTGAGCGCCAGGTTGGGCTGTACGTAATCGGTAAATTCGACGATGGTCAGGTCCAGGCCGGCTTCGGCGGCCAGATTATCTTGCACGAAGCGGATGATATCGGCGTGCGGCACGGGCGAAACGCCAATCTTGAGCGAAAGCCGGCCGTTATCGGCGGCGGGGGCGGTGGCCGCAGCAGGGCTGCACGCGGCCAGCAGGGCGATCAACAGAATGCTCGCGCCGATGCGCAGCGAATGCTACGACTTTGCGAACTGCATTGAACTTCTCCTCAGAAAAAGTATTTTGAAATGGACAAACAAAAACGCCGCCAGGATGGTCTGGCGGCGCGATCAACGCCGGGGGGAAATGCCCACCGTGCCATCCTCAATCGTTCAGGGCGCGATGGGCTCGATTGTTCCGGTCAACATGCAGCGCGCACGGCGGCCGGCCTCGAGCGCCATCGCCCGGGCATCAACCATACGGACATATCCATGCGGTGAATTTGAGATAACTGGCACATGCGCCCGATTGTACGAGCGCCGCGCTGGAATGTCAAGAAATCCCGGGCAAAGTGGTCGGATATTATTCCGAATCGGAAAAGTCAGGCTGGAGGGTGGGTGTGGCGGAGAAGCGCCTGAAACGCGACGCTCTCGCGCAGGCTGGCCAGGTCGTCATCCTGCCCGGCCCATTCGGCAAAGGCGGGCGCCAGCAAGAAGGCCTGTTCCAGCAGCGCGAGCGCTCGACCAGAATCGCCGGCCAACGCCCAGTGACAGGCCTGGTTGTACATCAGCGTGGCCTGCCAGGAGTCGGAGTGGTCCAGCGGTTGTAACTGGCGGTTTTCATCCTGCGCCAGGCGAAAAGCCGAGGCACGGTCGCTGCGTTCGAGATAGGCGATGAACAAATGGCTGATGGGGTGGACGTATTCGGTGCTGACGATGCTGCGCCAGAGCGGCTGGCCGGGCGAGATGGACAGGCGCGCGGGGTCGTTGATCTCTTCGTCGCTCAACAGATTGATCTGACGGAGCAGCTCGGTGTGGGCGTCTTCCAGCAGCGAGAGAATATCGGCCCAGGGGGTGAGGTGATAGCGCTCAAAAACCGATTCGTTGGTGGCGTTCAGGTCGTCCACCCGCTCGGGCACGTAGCCGGCGCGCAGCAGGCCGATGCGTTCGGCCATCACGGCATGCCAGTATGCCAGATGGGCCAGCACATCGCGCGGCGCCCAATGTTGCGGCGTGCCGGAGCGTTCCATCTCTTCCGGCGAGGCGCTGTCGGCAAAGCGCAGCGTTTCGGCTTTGGCGCAGGCCAGCAGTTTGAGCAGCGTTTCACGGGTGACCATGCCGCGCACCTCCTGAACAGGGTCCAATCTGTTGTTCTCATTATAGCCAGTTGCGCGGCGCGAGAAAAGCCGTCCGGGAAAATGGGCGCGCTGTGGGCCAACTCGCCCGGCGCAAAACGGTCAGACAGGGTAAAATTTGGGAGATCCATCGCAAGCTTAAAATCTTATTCCGGGAGCCTGCCATGAACCTGACACACGATTTGCA
>DAOUGY010000372.1:0-1812 GCA_034428975.1 Anaerolineaceae bacterium
CCACACGCCCACGCGCACGTCCACGTATACGCGCACGCCCACATTGACCAAGACCTACCGCTTCCGGCCCACCAACACGCCCCTGCCTTCACGCACCCCGACAAAGGTGAACAAAACGCCGACGCGCACACCCACGCCTTTCCCGCGCTGGCGATGATCTCCGGCCGCTGGCCGGCCTAACGGTTGAATTTTTGAGAGGTGTACCCATGAAAAAGCGAGTGTTCATTCGGCTTGGCTTGACCTGGCTGCTGGCGTTGATTGCCGTGATTCTGGCCACCGCGCCGGTGCCCGGCAGCGTTTCCTCGGCCAACCGCGCCCCTTACCTGGATGTCAATCGCGTGTTTGAGGATTATCGTCTGGAGGGGGCGACCACAGCCGGCCTGGCGTATGCCCCGGATGCCGGCGAGCTGCTGGTGTTTCACGCCGCACCGGACGGCCAGGCGGTGATGGATACGCTTTCCCTCTTCGATGACCTGCTACGTTCGCAACCGGCAAAGGGTCAGGCCGCCGATGCATTGAACTTCCACTTTGACGCGCGCAGCGGGCAGGCGCAGACAACCGGCGCGCCCGATGCGCCCGCGCTTGGCGCGGTGCAGGATGAGAACGGCAATCTGTACGTGCTGGACGGCCGCGAAAAGGTCATCCGCCGCCAGTCGCCGCCCCTGACGATTGACCTGCAAGCCGCCGGGATCACGGCGCCTGCCGGGCTGGCGCGTCACCCGCGCAGCGGAAATTTCTTTGTGATGGACGGCGGCAACCGCCTGGTGGAGTTGGATTCCGCCGGCTCGCTGCTGGCCTCCTTTGATCTGGCCGACCTGGGCTTGAGCGCGCCGCAGGGCATGGTGGTGGCCCCGACCGGCGACCCGACGGATGCCCCGCAGCGCCAGAGCCTGTACCTGCTGGCGCAGACCTCGCCAGACGACGGCGCGCTGCGCCTGGTGGAGCTGGCCCTGGAAGCGCCGGCCGAGCCGCTGGCGGTGACGACCACCGCCGCGCAATTGATTCGCACGTCGCTCACCTCCACCTTTAACCCGCCCAGCCCCGACCCCAGCGGCATCGCTTATATACCGGACACCAACAGCCTGCTGATCTCTGACGGCGAAGTGGATGAGATGCCGGTGTATTTCACCGGGGTGAATATGTACACCAGCACGCTGCAAGGCCTGTTGACCGGCACATGGACCACGCTGCCCGTCTCGGACGAGCCGACCGGAGTGGCCTACAATCCGCTCAACCGGCACGTGTTCTACACCGACGATAACTGGCGGCGCGTGTTCGAGGTCAACCCCGGCGCGGATGGCCGGATGAACACGGCCGACGACATTGTGACCTACTTCTCCACCAACGCATTTGGCGGCACCGACCCCGAAGGCATCACTTACAATCCGGCCAACGGTCACCTGTACATCGCGGACGGTCTGGGTGAAGAGATTTACGACGTGGCGCCCGGCCCCAACGGTCGCTTCGACGGGGTAGCCCCTGCCGGTGACGACATCATGACGCATTTTGACACGTCTGTACTCTCGCTGCGCGACCCCGAAGGCGTGGAGTACAACCCAGACAGCGGTACGCTGTATATCGTCAGTGGATTGAGCAACCGCATTGCGGAGACGACCACCAGCGGCGTGGTGTTGAATTACATCGACATCACGGCGATTGGCGGGCGCGCCGAAGCCGGCATCGCGTACGGGCCGTCCAGCGTGGATCCACTGCGCATGAGCCTGTACATCGTGGATCGCGCCGTGGATAACGGCGCCGACCCCTATGAGAACGACGGCAAGCTGTATGAAATTGTGGCGCCGGGGATGGTGG
>DAOUGY010000373.1:0-1799 GCA_034428975.1 Anaerolineaceae bacterium
AGATAGAGTGTTCAGTGGCCGGTGGGCAGTGGTGAGTGGGCTGAGATGGGTTGACTGAACACCGAGTGACGGATTACTGAGTACCTGATTCCTGATTTCCCGATTACCAATTGACCGATTCCCGACGAACTTGTGTGACTTTTCACTTTTGGCTTATTTTTAATTGCTTTTTCACTTGACAACCGCTATAATCAAATCACTATACCCTTCAGGAAGGAGGATTTTATGGCCAGTGTAACTTTCGATAAAGTCTGGAAACGATTTGGGGATTTCACCGCATTGAACAACCTGAATCTGCAAATTGCGGATAAGGAGTTCCTTGTTCTGGTGGGTCCGTCAGGGTGCGGTAAGACGACCGCGCTGCGCTGCCTTGCAGGTTTGGAGGACATCTCCGATGGGCGGGTGCTAATCGGCGATCAGGTCGTCAACGATGTTGCCCCCAAAGACCGTGATATAGCGATGGTGTTTCAATCCTATGCGTTGTATCCACATATGACTGTGTTTGACAACATGGCCTTTGGTCTTAAGCTGCGCAAGATTCCCAAAGAGGACATCAAGCGCCGGGTGGAAGAGGCAGCAGAAACCCTGGGCATCAGCCATCTGCTCAAGCGCAAGCCGCGTGAGCTTTCCGGCGGCCAACGCCAGCGTGTGGCGGTGGGGCGCGCCATTGTTCGTGAACCAAAGGTGTTCCTGTTCGACGAACCGCTCTCCAACCTGGATGCCAAACTTCGTGTCCAGACCCGCGCCGAGATCAGCAAGCTGCACCAGCGTCTGCAGACGACCTTTATCTACGTCACTCATGATCAGACGGAAGCCATGACCATGGCGACCCGTATCGCGGTGATGAACAAGGGTGTGCTTCAGCAGTTGGATACCCCGCAGCATCTGTATGATCATCCCGCGAACCTGTTTGTGGCCGGCTTCATCGGCTCTCCGGCGATGAATTTCTTCCCGGCCAAGCTGCGCAAAGGCGATGGTGCCCTGTTTGTTGATACGGGCGATTTCTCGGTGAAGGTGCCCGAGAGCCTGACGGCGCGCTATGCCAACCATGTCGATCGCGATGTGATTTTTGGCATCCGGCCTGAAGATATCCACAACCCCGATTTTGTTCCGTCGGGCATTCATGCCGAAGCGATCGACGCCAAAGTGGATGTTACCGAATTGATGGGCAATGAAATCTTCCTGTACCTGGTGGCCGGCAAGAACAGTTTTGTGGCGCGTGTCGACCCGCGCACCCGCTTCCAGATGGGGCAACAGGTGAAGGTGGCCTTCAATATGGATAACTTCCATCTGTTCGATCCTTCTGTGGATAAAGACAATCCGGTCGCGATTCAGTAATTTGCCGGAACCAAGGCAGGATTGAGGTTTTGCCCAAACCCTCATCCTTTCTGATCAAGCTGTAAACCGGGGCGCAGCGCGGCAGGTTTTTTTCCAGCGCTGCGCCCTTTCCATAAAACCGCCATCAAAAAGCCATCTTTTTAAATTGTGAGGATTGTATGATCAAACTGGTTTTACTGCGCCACGGTCAAAGTGACTGGAACCTGGAAAATCGCTTTACCGGTTGGACCGATGTGGACCTTTCGGAAACCGGTGTGGCGGAAGCGCACCAGGCAGGCCAGCTGCTGAAACAGGAAGGCTATACCTTTGATGTGGCATTGACATCGGTTTTAAAGCGCGCCATTCGCACGCTGTGGATTGCGCTGGACGAGCTGGACCTGATGTGGGTGCCGGTGGAACGCGCCTGGCAGCTGAACGAGCGCCATTACGGCGCGCTGCAGGGGTTGAACAAGGCCGAGACC
>DAOUGY010000374.1:0-3371 GCA_034428975.1 Anaerolineaceae bacterium
CAGTATCGCCTTCGATGATTGGATTTTGCTCGCGCAGGAGGCGTTGAAGGTTCAGTTCAGACATGGAAAACTCCATCCATCGTATTGTTTGTATTATTCAACAGCGCGGAGGTAATTCAAACCGGCGGCATATGGCCGCCGGTTGGGGGTGCGAAGGTTAGAAGATGCTTCGCAGGGTGAGCAACAGCCCAAAAACCATCAGGGGGATGCCGACCGGTGCAGAGATGACCAGCACGGTGAGCAGCAAACCGACGATCATCAACACGAAACCCAGCACGGCGGCAATCAGCCGGCCAGTCACGTTGAGGATGAAGGTGAAGATGTTCCAGATGGCCACGAACGGCCAGAGCAAACAAGAGGTTCCTTTTTCCATCGTTCGTTTTCCTTTGCTTCTACAAATAAGTCAGTCAGGGTTATTCGGCAACCTGAGGGACAGCCGGCTGCACCGCGGAGGCCGGGCGGATGCCGAGCATGATCACCGCCAGCTTGCCTTGCAGGTCCGCCAACAGGTTGGAAACATGCAACGGGATGGGCGCGCCGAGCAGCCCCAGGGCCAGCAAGGCGGCCGATTCGGGCAGCGTGTCGATCACCCAGCCGAAGAAGTTGATGGGCCAGAAGTTGACCACCACCGGCGCGGACAGGAAGACCGCCGTGACCGCCAGCATGGTAACCAGCACAGTGAAGTTGATCACCCCGATGGGGAATTTGAGCAGCAGGTACAACAGGCCCTTCCAGGTGGCGGAGGACTTGAGATAGGCCTTGAAACGCTCCCAGAGCGACGCACTGGCGGGAATGGGGTCGGTGAGGGGCGGAATGCTGACTTTGAGCATGGAGATGGCCATGCCGCGTTCAAAAGCCGTCAGGGCGATGCTCAACAGCATCATGAGCACCAGAATGCCCAGTCCGATCCAGAGAATGAACAGGCCGATCCCCAGGCTGAAGCCGGTCACCAGGGCGGTGAAGTAGAAAATGCCCAGCGGGAAGGTCAGGAACAGGTACAGAAGGTTGATATAGGTCTGCGGTTGCAGAAAGACATTGAAGTAACGGGCAGGCAGGCTGCTGTTGGTGGTCATTTTTCTCCTCGATCGATTGACTTACTTTATATACGCGCGTTTTTTGGCAAAGTTGCAGGGGGGGCTTGTGCAACTATTTTGCAGGCTGTGCGTAGATAGAATAGAATTGAACAAAAGGAGCTTCAAACATGGATAACGAAGTCAAGAAATTGTACCGTTCTCGCACTGACCGCATGATAGGCGGTGTGTGTGGTGGGTTGGCCAAGTATTTCGCCATTGACCCGACGATCGTGCGCCTGGCGTTTGTGCTGGGCCTTTTCCTGGCGGCCGGCACCTTGTGGGCCTATCTGATCCTGATGCTGGTCATTCCGGAAGAGCCGTTGGCCTAAGATTACCGGCGAAAATCGAATCGGCGCGGGCGCTTTGCCCGCGCCTTTTGTTGGGTTAACCTTGTCCGGGGGAAATGTGCCGCAGAGCGATATGGACGGGCGCAGCCGAGGCGTAGAGCGGCAGATAGGCCTGGTGGTAGAGCGCGTCGAGCCAGTGAGATAAGGCAGGCGATGGATCTACGCGGTTGGGTTGATAACGCAGCGACTGGACGGCTTCTCGCGGGTTGGCATAGGCTTGCACGCCCAGTCCCGCCAGGAGGGCGGCGCCGACGGCAGAGGCTTCAGGGATGGTGGAGATGTTCACCGGCATATCCAGGATACTGGCTTTTAATTCAGCCAAACCGCGAAATCTGGATACGCCGCCCAACAAGACCATTTCGGCGGGGTGCTGGTTGGCGCAGGCGGTCATGATCTCCAGGTTTTGGCGCGTCCAACAGGCCATGGAAATGAGCATGCCGCGCAGCAAATCGGCGCGAGTGTGATGAGCGCGCAGGCCAAAGACCGCCGCCATGCTGTGTGGATCGCCTTCGGGAGAGCCGGAGCCGATGGGATGCAGCAGCCAGAGCGGTCCGGGTTCGGCGCCGGGTTGAATCGCTGCTTCGTTCTCCAGCGCGGCGGTACTTGTGCCGGTCAACGACGCCAACCAGTCCAGCGCGCCGCCGGCGAGCTTTAGACCGCCTTTGAAAATGGTCAATCCATCCAACAGGTGGGCGTAATTGGAAAAAGCCTGGTGGGCGAGTTGGGGCGAGGTAAGGAAGCGAGGGGTGACGAGCATCAGGGCTTCGGCCGTGCCGATGGAGTCGACCCATGTGCCGGGCTGCACCAGACCAGCCGCCAGCGCCGCGCAGGGATGATCATGCCCGCCCAGAATACAGGGCAGACCGGCGGGCAACCCCAGCGCATCGGCTGCCATGTGGTTGAGGCCGCCGACGGGCGTGCCGGATGGAAAGACCGGAGGTAGAATTTCCTCGTGAATGCCGGACAATTCCAGCAGGCGAGGCGACCAGGTTCGGGCGGACTGGTCGAAGAGCATGGTGCGGGATGCGATGGTGCGATCGGTGGCGATTTCACTGGTGAGCCAGAAAAACAGGTAATCGGGGGTGGATAACCAGCGGGTCATGCGGGCGGCCAGGGCGGGGTGATTTTCGATGAACCAGAGCAGCTTGTTCACGCCAAACGACGGGCTGGAACGCTGCCCGGTGATGGCGTGCAGCTCCACCAGGTCAATCCACTCATCCCAGCGGTCGGCTTGCGGTTGGCAGCGGCGGTCGTACCAACTGACGATGGGGTAGAGGGCATTGCCGGATGAATCCAGCGGGACACCGGCTTCGGCAAAACTGCTGACGCTTAGCGCAGCGGGTACATCCCCGGCGCAAACTTCGCGCACGCATTGCGCGGCGGTTTCCAACAACTCCTGAGGGTCGTGCTCGCTCCAATCGGGGCGCGGGTGGCGGGTGGGGGTTGGATGGGCGCAGACGCGCAGTACCTGCCCGGTGGCGCTGTCGAGCAGAACGGCCTTGATGGAAGAGGAACCGAGATCCAAACCAAGCAGCAAGGTCATAATCTTCACCCTTTGAGGGGGGATGGATTAATCATAACAGATGCTGACGGTTTAAATAACGCGGGGCGTCCACCAATGGGACGCCCCGGAATTGCTTGATCAAGGGACGATCAGGATTGGCGGCGGCGGAACACCTTGACGATCTCGATGGCGATGAAGACCAGCGCACTGGCTGCCACACTCAACGCCAGTTCACCGGCGGAGAGGGCCACGGTGTCAAAGATGCCTTGCAGGAAAGGAACATAGACCACAGCCAATTGCAGCACGATGGTGAGAAGCACCGCACCGACCAGCAGCGGGTTGGAGAACAGGCCGATGGACATGAGCGAGTCGCGCTCCGAGCGAATGGCCAGGACGTTGCCCATTTGCGCCAGGGTGAGGGTGGTGAAGACCATCGTTTGCCAGGTG
>DAOUGY010000375.1:0-6710 GCA_034428975.1 Anaerolineaceae bacterium
GGCATTCCCGGCGGAGAGCGCTTGCTGGCGCTGACCTTTATGACGATCATCCTGACGGTCACGATCGAGGGCCTGACGGCGCGCTGGGTGGCGCGCTTGCTGGGGCTGCAAAGCCTGGAAGGGCAAAGCGCAATCATCGTCGGCGCCAATCGCCTGGGTTGCACGGTGGCCCGTCTGCTGCAGGACCACGGGCGGCCAGTGACGTTGGTGGATACCAATCGCACCTCGGTGGAGCGTGCGCGGCTGGATGGGCTGAACGCCGTGTTTGGCAACGCGCTGGAGGAGGAGACGTTGGACAGCCTGAACGCCGCCGAAACCGCCACGCTGCTGGCGGTGACATCCAATTCTGAGGTGAACGTGTTGGCCTGTCAGGTGGCGCATGATTCATTTGGAATTGAACGCGCCTACCCGGCGCTGGGCAACCCGGCCAAAGGCGCCAATCCGCGTCTGCTCAATCAGACCGGTGGAAAGCTGGCCTTTGGACGGTTTATTGTGCCGTCCGAGTGGGAATATGGCCAGATGCCTTTAACGCAGGTAACCTGGCAGGTTCCGGAATCCTGGCCGGTGAAACCGTTGGTGGAGATCAATCTGGCGGCGGCGGTGCTGCCTGTGGTGCGCCGGAGGGATACCAGTACCGAGATTGTGCACGCCGATCAGATCTGGCAGGTGGGGGATGAGGTTGTCTTCTTAAGCGTTTTGCCGGAATCGGCTGTATGGGATGCGCTGGCCGCCGCCAATTGACGGCTGCCTGAACGGATAAAATGTCGCCCCCCAATTGGGGGGCGATGGTTGTTTATTCTCCGGTGGTGACGTCAATTTCACCACTACGTTTGGGTTTCTTCTTGGTGGTGCCGGGGGTTTTCTTCTTTTTCGGTTTGGCTGTTGCCGTTTCTTTTTTCTTCGGCTTTTTCTTGCTGCTTGCCGCCGGCTTGGCGGTGGACGCAGTAGGCTTCTTCTTGCGGCGCGGTTTGGGCTTATCGGCGGCCGTGGACGTGCCGGTCAGTTTGCCGATGGCGGGGAACAGGCGCACCAACAGCGGGGCGATGATGCCGGCCAGGGTGGGGGAGAGCTTGAACTTTTCCTGCAGGAAGGCGGCCACTACGCTTTTGGCGGAGGTGCCGCCGCGTTCGACGGCCGCGCGCGTGGTATCCAGCAGGTCGCCTTTGCCGCCCAAAAATTCCTCCACTGCACCCTGCACGTCACCACCGGCCAACCCGGCGGCGCTTTTCAGGCCTTCCACCAGCGCGCTGCTTTGGACTTCCTGCGGCTGCGTTTCTTTTTGCTCCACTTCATCGGAAATGATTTTTGAAAGCATGTCACCCAGTGATTTTTCGTCCACGCGGTTTTTCCTCCCGTTGAATTGGCTTGCCTACCTAGAGTATACCGGAATCGGTTGCGTGAGAGGCGTGATTCGGCACAGGATTTCCAGCGCGCGCGCCGCATCGTTGGATAGAACCCATCCAACACCCCCGGACATTCGGGGGTGTTGGATGACGGGAAAACGGGAGCGGTCAGGGAATGGGGTCAAGGAAATAAAATGCGCCGTTGAGGGTGGCTTCGGCAGACCAGCCCACCGTGCCGTCCGGCGATTCCACTTGCCACCACAGGTAGGCGCTGCCTTGAAACTCGACGCACTGCGGGCCCTGCAGCACTTTCAGCACCGCGCCGACCGGGTTGACCTTGATGATGTTGTTGGAGATGACCGGTTCGCTGCGCAGGTTAAGGTTGGACGTGACGCGCGCCGTTTTACCCACCGTCAGGCGGGCGGGGGCGGGCGCGTTGCAGCCTGCCGGGGGCAGAGCGGGGGCGGTGGTGGGCGCGAGGGTGGGCGCACTGGTGGCCGTCGGCGCAAGGGTTGGAATGGCGGTAGGCGCGGCGGGTGGAATCAGGGTGCCCGCGGCGGTCGTGGGACTGGGCGCGCTGGTTGGCGTGGGTGGCGGGGTCGCCGTTGCCGTGGGGGCGGCTGTGGGGACGGTGGGGGTCGGCTCGGGCGGCGCGGTCCAGATGAAGGCTTCCATGTCCCACGAGAAAAGCAGGCGGCCGGAGGGATCGCGCAGCTCCCAACCGCCATACGAATTTTGCGCCGTCTGATACCCTTCCGGCAGTTTAACCTGGATATCCGATGGGATGACCGGCTGCCACAGGCTGCCGTCCGCACTCAAGCGGTAAAGCGAGACGCCGTTGGGGTCGGATAGAGTTTGGGCGGTTTCATCCAGATGCCAGGTAAAGCCGGCCCACGGGTAGGCGGGCAGAGTGGAAACCGGCGTGGGGCTGACGGCGGCCGGCCGCAGCAGGAGCACGATCAACACAATCAGCAGGATGAGAGCAACGGCCAGCTTGAACCAATCGTAGGCGATCCAGCGGCGCAGGGATGGCATGCTTGGCCTCCTACTTCTTGGCGTTGGCCAGGTCGCGGGCCTGATCGAGCAGGTCCTGCTCGTTGGCGAGGCGCTTGATCACGTCGCCCAGAATGACCTCCAGGTCGGCAGGGGTGAGCTGCGAAAGCTGCGCAAAGGTCAGGATGCCGGCAGCGTTTAAGCGGCGCTCGATCTCCGGGCCGATACCCTTGATGACTTTCAGGTCGTCGGGGGTGTGGCTGAACTGGTCGAGGCGGCTTTTCAGGTAGGCGTTTTCGCGCTTGAGCGCTTCCATCTCCGTCGCGCTGACCGTCAACGGAATCGGCGTGCTGCGCGTGGGTGCTTCGCGAGGTTTGCGCCAGTACAGCCAGTCGATCACCCATTCGATCAACCAACCTATCAGAATACCCAGGATAACGGCGGCGATTGTTGGCATGTGCATCCCTCCCATGGGAATTATCGATTCATTTCATTATATATCGAAAAGGCTGCCCTCCGTTCAGCGTCAGACGATTTTAAACTGGGCTTGCTGACGCCGGAATGTAAACGTCATCCCGTCCGATGAGGACGGGATGGTGTCGAAAGGGGATTCAGCGCTTGCCACCGGCCAAGGCCTGCAGGAAGGATTGCACGACGAGTTGGGTGGATTCCTGGCGGTGCTGGGCGTTGCCCATGCCGCTGGCGGATGTGAAAGCCTGCACCAGGGCTTGCATGGTGCTGCCGCCGCTTTGTTTGGCCTGCATGAAGGCCATGCCGGCGGTGAGCAAGTCCTGCAGGTCCAGGCCGTCTTGCAAACCGCCGCCGCCGGATGATCCGCCGCCCAGCAGCGAGCCGAGCAGATCCCCGCCGGAGGGTTCGCTGCTTTGCGTTGGGGTTTGGCCGCCGGTCATGCCGCCCAGCAGTGAGCCGAGCAGGTCGCCGCCGGAGGGTTCACTGCTTTGCGTCGGGGTTTGGCCGCCGGTCATGCCGCCCAGTAGTGAGCCGAGCAGGTCGCCGCCGGATGCGCCACCGCTGGAAGCCGGGGCCTGCCCACCAATCAGCGTCTGAAGCAGCTGCATGGCGCCCTGGGCATCCATTTTCTTGCCTTTGAAATCCGCGGCGGCACGGCTCAGGTTTTGAGCATACAGGCGGCTGGAGCCGCTATCGGCGCTGCGTTCGAGTGTTTTGGCGGCGTACGCCAGCGCGGTGCCGGGCGAGCTGGTCTTTTTCTTTTCCAGGGCGGTGGTAATGGTCTGGAAGGTCTGAACCATATTGCTGCCGTGGTTCTGGTTGTAGGTGTCGGCCTGATCCAGGCTGTGCTGATTTTCAGCCAGTGCCTGGGTCACCGATTGAAAAAGATCGGTGAGATCAACGTTGGATTTTTGCGGCATGGGGAATCCTTTCCGGATCAAACGGGTCGGTATGAACCGCAAGTCAGGGCGTTACCGAGGCCTGGGCGGTTTGGGTTTGCGCTTCGGCGGTTTGCGCGGCTTGCGTGGCCGAGGCGGCGGCGGTGGCGGTCTTGTCCACCGTTGGTTTGGGCGTCCGCGTGCGGGTGGGGGTGAGCGTGGCGGTGAAGGTCAGCGACGGCGTGGGGGTGAGTGTATCGGTTGGAGTGGCGGTGAAGGTCGGCGTGGACGTGGGCAGCACGAAGCTGGTCATGGTGGGCGGCAGGGTGGATGAAGGGGCCAGGGTGGTCTGTGGTGCGCTGTTTTGTCCGGGCGGTGTCCAGGTGGGCGGCAGGATGTAGGGCGTCGGGCTGGCGGTCAGGCGCGCGGCCACATCCGGCGGCAGCGGTGGGAAGGGGTTGTAGACCGCGTACGGATTGACAAAAACGGCCAGGATCATCAGCGCGGTGATGATGGTGGCGGCCAGAAAAACGATGCTTAACCAATCCCAGATGGATAATTTGAGCACAGGCCCTCCTCCCCGTGACAGAATGCCTTTCAGACAGTATAATGCGCTACGTGCGCATGTCAAGTCGAGCGCCTGCGCGCTCAATCGGAAACGGCCCTTGCCGCCTGCAAGGGGTTGTGTTATAATCCCCCTTCGCGCTCAAAAGCGCGGTCGGTATTATTGAGAAAACTCTTCAAAGTAAGGTGCTACTATGAGCGATCTGCTGAAGGCCGTTGAGGCCCCTGTCAACCCCAATATCCCTGATCTGCAGCCCGGCGACACTGTCAGCGTGCATGTGAAGATCAAAGAAGGCAACCGCGAACGCATCCAGGAATTCAAAGGCACGGTTCTGTTCCTGCATGACAACGGCGGCAATTCGACGTTCACCGTGCGCCGCGTGGCCAGCAACGGCGTGGGTGTGGAACGCACGTTCCTCTCCCGTTCGCCGCGCATTGCCAAAGTGGTGGTGGAGCGCCATAACAAGGTTCGCCGCGCGCGCCTGTACTTCCTGCGCACCCGCACCGGCAAGAGCGCCCGCCTCAAGCAGAAGTTCAACTAATCGGTTTTAAAAATGCCGTACCCCAGGGTGCAGCCGGAATGGGCTGCGCCCTTTTTCCTTTATAATTACCCAATGGAGGAACGATGAGCGCTGCCCTGATTGCCATATCCGCCAGTCGGATTTCATCCAAAACACCGATGAAACAAACGGCGGTGAACGAAGCGTATACCCGCGCGGTGCAGGCTGCCGGCGGATTGCCGGTCGTGATCCCCAACCATGTCAGCGACGCCGAGCTGGCGCAGATCTTTGCCCGCGTGGACGGTGTGTTGCTGACCGGCGGCGGCGACGTCAACCCGCGTCATTTTCGCGGCAAGCCCCACGAGCGCGTAGGCGATGTGGACGATGATCGCGACCGGGTGGAGATTGGCCTGGCGCGTCTGGCGGTGGAGCGCGGCAAGCCCCTGATGGGCATTTGCCGCGGCTGCCAGGTGTTGAATGTGGCGCTGGGTGGCACGTTGTATACCGACATTCAGGATCAATTGCCCGGCGCGCTGCGCCATGACTGGTATCCCGACATCCCGCGCGACACTCTGGCGCACAGTGTGCGGTTGGAGAGCGGCTCGCGCTTGCAGGGCATCATCGGCGCAGATGAGACTCCGGTCAACAGCCTACACCATCAGGGACTGGAGCAGGTCGCTCCCGCGCTGAAGGCGGTGGCCTGGGCGCCCGACGGGTTGGTGGAAGCGGTGGAATTGGCTGATCATCCCTTTGGGGTGGCGGTGCAGTGGCACCCCGAATGGTTGCAGGCGCACGCGCCCATGCGCGCCCTGTTCGCGGCATTCACCGCCGCGGCGGCGCAGGAGTAGCGGACGGCCGTGGAGGCATCTGCCGTTCCGATTGGCGTGTTTGACTCGGGCGTGGGCGGCCTGTCGGTGCTGCGCGCGCTGCGCCGGCAGCTTCCCGCTCATCCGGTGGTCTATTTTGCCGATCAGGCACATGTGCCGTACGGGCCGCGCAGCCTGGAGCAGGTGCGTGCCTTCGCGCGCGGCATTACGCGCTTTTTGCTGGAGCAGAACGCCGGGTTGATTGTGGTGGCGTGTAATGCGGCTTCGGCGGCGGCGCTGCATCACCTGCGTGAATTGCTCCCGGATGTGCCGTTCGTGGGCATGGAGCCGGCGGTCAAGCCGGCCGCCGAGCAAACCCATTCGGGGGTGGTAGGCGTACTGGCCACGCCGGCCACGTTTCAGGGGGCGCTGTACGCCTCGGTGGTGGAGCGTTTTGGGGGCGGCGTGCGATTGATGCAGGATACCTGCCCGGGTTTGGTGGGGCAGATTGAGGCCGGCGATTTACGCGGTGAGGCCACGCGGGCCATTCTTTCGCGCGCGCTCCAGCCGATGCTGGCGGCCGGCGTGGATACGGTGGTGCTGGGCTGTACCCATTATCCGTTCGTCATCCCACTGATTGAGGAGATCGCCGGGCCGGGGGTGCGGGTGATTGACCCCGCGCCGGCGGTGGCGCGTCAGGCGCAACGGCTGTTGCAGGCGCGCGGCTGGTGGTCGCAGGGGGATGCGCCGGCGGCGGTACGCTTTTACACCAGCGGCGACCCGGAGCGCATGCAGGCCATGCTGCCCACGCTGCTGGGCGAGTCGGGCACGGTGCAGGCGGCGCGCTGGGATGAGCTTCGGGGCGTCTTGAGCATTTGACGGCTTGCGGGTATAATGGGTTGGTTGCGGGAGTCGCCAAGCGGTAAGGCATCAGCCTTCCAAGCTGACATTCGCGGGTTCGAATCCCGTCTCCCGCTCCTTTTTATTTAATTTACATTCGCGGGCCCCGTTGAGGGGTGGTATTCGAATCCCGTCTCCCGCTCCTTTTTATTTAATTTACATTCGCGGGCCCCCGTTGAGGGGGTGGTATTCGAATCCCGTCTCTCGCTCCTTTTTATTTAATTCACAGACGGCAGCTGGATCGATAAATTCGAC
>DAOUGY010000376.1:0-7593 GCA_034428975.1 Anaerolineaceae bacterium
CTGGTGCACTTCCCGGCTTACTTCCAGCAGGGCGACATGGAGAGCAACGGCAAGAGCGTGACGCTGGACGGCGCGTGGGTGGATGTGTCCACCGGGCCGATTATCTGGGGCCAACCCGGCACCAACGGCCAGCACGCCTTCTATCAGCTCATTCACCAGGGCACCAAACTGATCCCGTGCGATTTCCTGGCGGCGGCCAACAGCCAAAACCCGCTGGGTGAGCATCACGCCATGCTGCTCTCCAACTATCTGGCGCAGACCGAGGCGTTGATGAAGGGCAAGACCACCGCCGAGGCGCGCGCCGAACTGGCGGCGGCGGGGGTGAGCGGCGAGCGGCTGGAGCGGCTGGCGGCGGCCAAAACCTTCGCGGGCAACCGCCCGACCAATTCGTTTCTCTACCCCAAACTGACCCCGGCGGTGCTGGGGGCGCTGATTGCGCTCTACGAGCACAAGATCTTCACCCAGGGCGTGATCTGGAACGTCAACCCCTACGACCAGATGGGCGTGGAACTGGGCAAGCAACTGGCCAAAACCATCCTGCCGGAGCTGCAGGGCGGCGGCGCAGTGAGCACGCACGACAGCTCGACCAACGGGCTGATGGAGGCGATTGGGAAGATGAAAGAATGAGAGTTGGCCGCCCCCGCGATCGCGGGGGCGGTTTTTATTTAAACCCTTAAACCATTCCTAAACCCTTGCGGCCATGCGGCGGGCTAAAATGGAGAAAATTGCACCGTAGGACAGGATGGATGCCATGAAGGCACGCAAAGGATGGACGATGCGCCTGGCGGCGCTGCTGCTGGTGCTGCTGGGCGGTGTGGGGTATGCGCTGGCCGACCGTTATTTAATCGAGCATGTCGAGCAGGCGAATGTGGGTGTGGCGTCGGCGGCGACGGTGGTGACTCTGCCGGCGACGGCGGCCTCGCCCGGCCTGGCGACGGCCGCGGCGGTGACGACCGATGATTGGAATTACAGCAGTGGCGGGCTGCAAATTGCCGTGCGCGAGGTGACGACCGGCAGCGGCCAGGACCGCCTGACGTATTTTGTGGCGGATGTGCTGGTGACGGATGCGACGCAATTGACCAGCGCGTTTGCCGAGAACAAATTTGGGCGCAATATCATCGAAACGACCTCGCAGATTGCGGCCGACAACAACGCGATTTTCGCCATCAACGGCGATTACTACGGCTTCCGCGAGGACGGCATTGTCATCCGCAACGGGGTGATTTACCGCGACGTGCCGGCGCGCGTGGGGCTGGCTTTTTACCGCGACGGATCGATGCGGGTGTACGATGAGACGCAGACCAGCGCCGAAGCGCTGCTGGCGGACGGGGTGTGGAACACGCTGTCATTTGGCCCGGCGCTGGTGCAGGACGGGCTTGTGGCGGACGACCTGGCGAGCGTGGACCGCATTGACAGTAATTTTGGCAATCATTCCATTCAGGGCAACAACCCGCGCACCGGGGTGGGCATGGTCGCGCCCAATCACTTTGTTTTTGTGGTGGTGGACGGGCGCGCGCGCGGGTACAGCCGCGGGGCCAGCCTGACGGAGTTCGCCACGATTTTCAAAGAGCTGGGCTGTACGACGGCCTACAACATCGACGGCGGCGGTTCGTCCACGATGGTGTTTATGGGGCGGGTGGTCAACAATCCGCTGGGGGAGAACCGCGAACGCGGCACGAGCGACATTTTGATGATTGCGCCGTGAGGCGGGCGCGACGGGCGGCGCAAGCCGCCTGTTTTTATTGCCGGGTGTATACCAGATTTATACCCCGCGCGATGGGGCTTCCCGTACAATGCGCACAGTTAAACCCAACCATTCGCGCGCGAGCGCAGAGGAGATGAAGGATGAAGAACTGGAAAAGGATGATACTGACGCTGGCGCTGGCCATTGCGCTGGCGGGCTGTTCGGTGGGCGGGACGAGCGCCGGGGATGCGAGTGCATCCGGCGACGCGGCGGTCACGTCCACGCCGGTGACGGCCACGGCGGCGGCTTCGGCGGCCGAGGCCCAGGCGGAAAACCAGTCGGTGCACGGCGCGAGCGGCGACACGCAGTGGGACTCCGCCAATGCGGTGACGATCACGCTGGATGGCGGCGCGATTTCGACCTCCGGGGCGGGCGTGACGGTGGACGGCCGCACGGTGACGATCGGCGCGGCGGGCACGTATGTGTTGAGCGGCACGCTGGACGACGGGCAGATTGTGGTGAAAACAGACAGCGACCAGCCGGTCAAGCTGGTGCTGAACGGCGCGACGCTGGGCAGTTCGACCAGCGCGCCGATTTTTGTTCAGCAGGCCAAAGAGGTGGTGGTGATTCTGGCGGACGGCACGCGCAATGCGCTGTCGGACGCGGCCGGGTATGTTTACGCCTCGGCCGGGCTGGATGAGCCCAACGCGGCGCTGTTCAGCGCGGCGGATCTGACGATTGCGGGCGGCGGCGAGTTGACGGTGACGGGCAACGCCAACGACGGCATCGCCAGCAAGGACGGTTTGCTGATCCTCGGAGGGACGATCACGGTCAATGCGCTGGACGACGGCGTGCGCGGCAAGGATTATGTGGCGCTGCAGGGCGGCACGTTGACGGTCACTGCGGGCGGCGACGGGGTGAAATCGGACAATGAGGAGGACGCGCAGCGCGGCTATGTCTCGATCGCGGGCGGCGCGCTGACGATCACCGCGGGTGGCGACGCCGTATCGGCGGTCACCGATGTGCTGGTGACGGATGGGCAGATCACGCTGACGGCGGGCGGCGGCAGCACCGCCACCCTGGCGGCGGACGCTTCGGCCAAGGGCGTCAAGGCCGGGGTGAGCATCAACATCGACGGCGGCGACTTCACCATCGACGCGGCGGACGATGCGCTGCACACCAACGGCACGTTGACGGTCAGCGGCGGCAGGTTGACGCTGGCGACCGGCGACGACGGTATGCACGCCGACACCGGCCTGACGATCAACGACGGCGAGGTGAATATCACGCGTTCGTATGAGGGCGTGGAGAGCGCGGTCATCACGGTCAACGGCGGCAGCATCCGCCTGGTGTCCAGCGACGACGGCTTCAACGTGGCGGCGGGCAACGACGGTTCCGGCGTGCAGCCGGGCATGGGTGGGCCGCGCGCCGACAGTTTTACCGCCAACAGCAACAACCTTCTGACCCTTCACGGCGGGACGATCTGGATCGATGCGGGCGGCGACGGGCTGGATTCCAACGGTTCGATTGAGATGACCGGCGGCACGGTACTGGTCAACGGCCCCACCGAGCAGATGAACGGCGCGATCGACTACAACGGCACGTTCGCCGTGTCGGGCGGGCTGCTGGCGGCGGTGGGCAGCGCGGGCATGGCCGAGGCGCCGGACGCGAATTCGACGCAGGGCGTGCTGCTGGTCAACTTCAACGCCACGCTGCCCGCCGGCACACTGGTGCACATTCAAAACAGCTCCGGCGAGGATGTGCTGACCTTTGCGCCCACCAAGAATTTCCAGACACTGGCCTTTTCTTCGGCGGCGCTGACGCAGGGCGAGACGTACACAATCTTCACCGGCGGCGGTTCCAGCGGCACGGCGCTGGACGGCCTGTATGCGGGCGGCGCGTACTCGGGCGGCACGCAGTTCACCGGGTTCACCGTCTCCGGTACGGTCACCACCCTCGGCACGTTTGCCGGCCCGGGTGGCGGTCCGGGCGGTGGAGGGAAACGCCGTCCCTGATCGTGGGCGCACTCATAACGCAGGGCGCGTGTATACAAGAAATAAACCAAAGCAACTCCGGCAAACGGTAAGATCGAACTACCTCAGACGCAATCGCGCACATTGGAGAAACCGAATGAACCGCACTGCATGGAACAAACCGCTGACGCAGGATGCCCCGCGGCCGCAGGCCTGGACGCTGCCGGAAACGGCCCGGGCGTTTACGACGCGCCCCGACGGCCTGGCGGCGCTGGCGCAGACCTTCGCGCCCATCAGCCTGAACGAGATGGACTCGGTGGCGCTGCTCAACCGCGTGGACACCAAATTCATGATGACCACCGCTCAACTGCTGCGCGCGCTGAACGCCGTGCGCACCCAGTACCGCATGTTGAGCGTGGACGGACGGCGTTTGAATCACTACCGCACGCTGTATTTCGACACGCCGGATTTTGCGCTGTACAAGTTGCACGTCACCGGGCGGGCCGAATATTACAAAGTGCGCAGCCGCGAATACGCCGACTCGCATCAGGCGTTTCTGGAAGTGAAACACAAGACGCGCAAGGACCGCACCATTAAAGAGCGCATTGCCACCGCCCGACCGGTGGTGGATTGGACGCCGCAGATCGGGCGCTGGCTGGAAGGCGTGGCGCCGCTGGACGGCAGCGCGCTGGAGCCGAAATTATGGAACACCTTCACGCGCATCACGCTGGTCAGCCGTGAACGCTGCGAGCGCGTGACGCTGGACGTGGACCTGACCTTCTTCAACGGCGAGCATGCCAAGGCGCTGGGCGGCATCGCGGTGGCCGAGGTGAAACGGACCGCGGGGCACGCCGAATCGCCCTTCCTGGCGCAAATGCGCGCCCAGCGCATCCGCCCGCAGGGTTTCAGCAAGTACTGCCTGGGCGTGGCCCTGCTGTACGATCAGGTAAAGAAAAACACCCTCAAACCCAAAATGATGCAGATTGAAAAATTGACGCGGGGAGCGGCTTAAGATGAGTCAATTGGCTGGTTTTTTGTTGAGCTTTGTCTTTAATTTCATTGTCGCGCTGATTGTGGTGCGCTTCATTTACTATCCGTCCACGCACAACAAGCGCTATGTCTTCACCTTTCTGGCGTTCAACACCGTCATCTTCCTGGTGCTGCGCTTTATGACCAGCATCGAGATCGGCGTGGGCGTGGGCTTTGGGCTGTTTGCCATTTTCTCCATCCTGCGCTACCGCACCGATCCCATTCCGATCCGCGAGATGACCTACCTGTTCATCATCGCCGCGCTGCCGGTGATGAACTCGGCCAGCGCCGACACCGCGCTGTGGCCGCAATTGTTGATCGCCAACCTGGCCATTCTGGCGATCATGCTGGTGCTGGAGAAGGAATGGGGCTTCCAGTACGAGGGATCCAAGCGCATCGTCTACGAGAAAATTGAGTTGATCCACCCCGAGCGGCGCGCCGAGCTGGTGGCCGACCTGGAGCAGCGCACCGGCCTGAAGATCAAGCGCGTGGGCATTGGCAAGATCGATTTTGTGCGCGACACGGCCGAGTTGAAGGTGTTTTACGACGAAGCCGGCGCGAACGGCTGGCACGATAATTCCGAGCCGGTGCTGGTGGCGATTGGCAAGGACGACGACGATTAGCGCCCAGCTTATACGAGAAATAAACCCCGGCGCCCCGCAGGGATGGTACGATGGTAATGTCCGTGGCGACGGACACGCGAGCGCCGAATCGGGCGGCGCAAACGGAAAGACCGATGGACGAACGTCTCTTCACACTCTCCTCCAAAATGAAACGAGATGGGCCGGACACCCATCTTGTTTCGCATTCCCGGCCGGCCTTCACCGGCGGACAGATTGACTATAATGGTGCCATGACACGAAAAATTCTGGTGGTGGACGATACCCGCAATGTGCAAGTGCTGTTGAGTGATTTTCTCGGCGGGCAGGATTTTGAAGTGCTGACCGCCGGTGACGGACGCGAGGCGCTGGAGGTGGTGCGTGAGACGCACCCGGATCTGATTCTGCTGGACATTATGATGCCCAACATGGATGGCTACCAGTTCATCACTCACCTGCGGCGCGAATCGGGCATCCCGGTCATCATGATCACGGCCAAACAGCAGGAAGCCGACATCATTCGCGGCTTTGACCTGGGCGCCGACGATTACATCACCAAGCCGTTTCGCCTGCGCGAGCTGCTGGTACGCATGCGCGCTGTGCTGCGCCGCGCCGCGCCGCAAGAGGCCGGCGAGGCGGACCTGACGATTGGCGATATTACCCTGGATCGCAACAAGCACGAGGTGCGCAAGGCGGGCCGCCCGGTGGAGCTGACCCCGCTGGAGTTTCAACTACTGGAGATGCTCATGCAATCACCGGGGCGGGTAGTGCGACGCGCTGCGCTGTGCATGCGCCTGATGGAAAACGGCTACAGCGGCTCGGAATCGACGTTGAAGATTCACATTCGCAACCTGCGCATCAAACTGGACGACGACCTCAATCAACCGCGCACCATCGAAACGGTTTTTGGCGTGGGTTACCGTTTTATGGAGACGCCCGAATGAAGCGCTCGCTGAAAACCAAACTGATCCTGTCCTATCTGGCGCTGGCGTTGATCACCGTGCTGGTCGTTTCGGTGGTCATCCGCCTGACGTCCGGGCAGAACATGATGAATCTGGTGGTGGAGCAGCAAACCGAGCGCCTGCGGGAGAGCGTGCAGACCTATTACACGGCCAACGGCACACTGGACGGTTTTTTTACGTATTTTTTGGCGAACAGCGGCTGGCCGCAGCCCGGCGCGCCGCAGCCCGGCGACCCGGCCAAACCGCCGGACGCCCGCGACATTCGCGGGGTGTACGGGCTGGTGGATACCCGGTATCGCGCGCTGCTGCCCACCTTTGGCATTGATGTCGGCCAGGTGGTGCCGCAGGAGCGCATCCAAAACCCGGTGGCGGTGCAGGTGGACGGGCAGACCATCGCCTGGATTCTGCCGGACACCAAAAACGAATTCAAGTTGAACGCCGAAGAAGAGCTGTTCTTGCAGCGCACCAGTCTGGCGATTGGGCTGGCGGCCGGGGCGGGTGTGTTGATTGCCGTGGTGATGGGTTTTGTGCTGGCGGGTGGAATTTTGCGCCCCATCCGCCGCCTGACGCAAGCCTCGCAAGCGCTGGCTGCCGGCGACCTGCAGCAGGAAGTGCCGGTCACCTCGCAGGACGAGATCGGCCTGCTGACCACGACCTTCAACCAGATGAGCGCCGATCTGGCGCGCGCCGATGGGCAGCGCAAGCAGATGACCGCCGACATTACGCACGATTTGAGCACGCCGCTGCAGATCATTTCGGGCTACATGGAAATGCTGGAAGAGGGCGAGGTGCAGCTCACTCCGCAGCGCATCGATATCATCAAGACCGAGATCGGGCATTTGCGCCGGCTGGTGGACGACATGGGCACGCTGACGCAGGTGGAAGCCGGCGGGCTGGAGATTCAACTGCAAGCGGTGCCGCCGGCGGCGCTGCTGGAGCGCATCCAGTCGGCATTTCAGCCAATTGCGGCGCGGCAGGGCGTGGAACTGGTGCTGGATGTATCGCCGCACCTGCCGGATATTCTGGCGGACGAAGGCCGTATGCTGCAAGTGTTGAAGAATCTGGTGGACAACGCGCTGCGCTACACGCCGCAGGGCGGGCGCATCACACTGGGCGCGGCGGGCGGCGCGCAGGTGGAACTGCGCGTGCAAGACAGCGGCAGCGGCATCGAAGCGGATGATTTGCCCTATGTCTTCGACCGCTTCTACCGCGCCGACAAGGCGCGCGGCGGTCATTCCGGCAAGGCTGGGTTGGGGCTGGCCATTTGCAAGGCACTGGTGACGGCCCAGGGTGGGACGATTGCCGCCGAATCGGCGGGCAAGGGGCAGGGCACGGCGATGGTCATG
>DAOUGY010000377.1:0-1712 GCA_034428975.1 Anaerolineaceae bacterium
GCTGCCGGACTTTTGGCTGGAATTTGTCTGCTTTGGCTGATCATTCGCGGTGTACGACGCTTATACGGTTCATTCACCAATGAGGCGCCGGGGGCAAACCGTGAAACCTGGTTTTCACCGCACGAATAATTTCACTTCAGGTGATGCTCTGACATGAAATTGACGATTGGACTCTCACAAATCAACACAGTGCTTGGCAACGTTGCGGCCAACCTTGAAAAACACCTGACGATTGCCAAAGAAGCCCGCAGCCAGGGAGCAGATCTGCTGGTATTCCCTGAGCTATCCCTTACCGGCTACGTTCTGCAGGATCTGGTGCCAACCCTGGCACATCGGCCCACCGCGGATGATCCGGTATTTCGTCCACTGCTGGCGGCCAGCCAGAAAATTGATCTGCTGGCGGGGTTTGTGGAAGTGGATGAGCGCCGACGGTTCTACATCGCATCGGCCTATCTGTCGCGCGGCGAGGTGGTGCATGTGCACCGCAAGGTATACCTGCCGACCTATTCGATGTTCGATGAGGGCCGTTTTTTTGCCTGGGGCGACTCGGTGCAGGCTTTCGACACCCGCTTCGGGCGGGTGGGGACGCTGATATGCGAAGATTTCTGGCATGCCTCGCCGCCGTATCTCCTGTGGCTGGACGGAGCGGATCTGTTTTTGCACATGTCAGCCTCACCGGGACGCGGGTTGGATGCTTCCGACCGCCTGCAATCAGCGGCGTGGGTGGACCATCTCAACGCGGCTTATGCCAGCCTGTTCACCGCGTTTGTGGCGCATGCCAACCGGGTGGGTTATGAGGACGGGCTGAACTTCTGGGGCGGATCGTCCCTATACGGACCCACCGGGGATTTGCTGGTGGAAGGGCCGATGCACGAAGAGGCCCTGACGCTTGGCGAGATTGACCTGACGCAGCTGCATCACACCCGCGCCCGGCTGCCGCTGCTGCGCGACGAACGCCCGGGACTGGTGGCGCGCGAACTGGATCGCATATTATCTTCGCACCACAGCAACCCGGGACGGTAAACAATGGAGGAACCTATGAGCGACCTGACGATTAACCCAGAAGTTGCCCGTAAAATCCTGACCGGCTGGATACGCAGTGAAATCACGCGCACCGGCATACAGCACGCCGTGGTCGGCCTGTCCGGCGGACTGGATTCGGCGCTGTCCTGCTTTCTGGCGGCTGAAGCGCTTGGTCCGGAAAATGTACTGGCGGTGCGCATGCCGTACCGCACCTCGTCGCAGGATTCGCTCGATGATGCCCAGAAGGTGATCGATGCCACCGGTGTCCAGTCCGCCACCATCGAAATCACCGCCATGGTTGATCCACTGATTTCGATGTTCCCGGAGATGACCAGTATGCGCCGGGGGAACATTATGGCACGGATGAGGATGATCGTGCTGTATGACCAGTCGGCGGCGTTCAACGGGCTGGTGGTGGGCACGGGAAACAAGACGGAAATATTGCTGGGGTACACGACGCTGTACGGCGATTCAGCCTGCGCGCTCAATCCGCTGGGAGATTTGTACAAGACGCAGGTGCGTCAACTGGCGGAGGCGATGGAGCTGCCCGAGTCAGTGCGGGTCAAACCGCCGACGGCGGATCTGTGGGCCGGCCAGACGGACGAGGGGGAACTGGGGTTCACCTATGAAGAGGTGGACCGGCTGCTGTACCTGCTGGTGGATCAGCGGGCGGCGCCGGAGGAGTGCGT
>DAOUGY010000378.1:0-4392 GCA_034428975.1 Anaerolineaceae bacterium
CGGCAATCACCAACCAGCACGTCGCTGTGATTCAGCGTGAAGCGCGTCGCCCAGTGGTACAGGCGCGAACGGTCGGCGTTTTTAAGCAAATCCGAGCCCCACGACATGGTCACCAGCGGGCGCGTCCCGCCCAATGCCGCCAGAAAGGCCACGCTTTGCACCGGACCGGCATGCACCACGTCCGGCTGGTACTGGCGCAGCACACGGCGGTAATCGACCAGCAGCGCCGGGTAATCGCCGCGCCCGGCCGGTTTGCGCCCGCCGCGCCAGTTGATTTGCTGAATTTCCGGCGGCAAGGCGCGATCTTCCATCTGTACGCCGCGCCGCTCCAACCTCAGCAGGAACACCGTATGGCGGGTTTGCGCCAGCGCCGATAAAAAGCGGTGGTCGTGCGGGGAGTAGTCGCGGGTGAAGTAGAGGATGCGCATGCGTGCGGCCTCAGGGTACCGGCGCGAGCTCAACCCCGCGCCGGGCAATGTGTACGTTTAGGCGGCGCCCAGATCGGTCCAGCGGATTTCGCGCCCGGCGGGCAAATCATTGAGCACGCGCGTGCCGATCACGGCGGTGATTTCGTGCGGCAGCACCGCGCCGGGGGTGGCAGGGCGCAGCACCTTCAAGTCGGCGCGGGTCAGCACTTCGCCGGCCTTCAGGTCGCGCGCGGCGCGCACGCAGCGCCGTTGAATGACAACCGTGTCTTTCTCGTTCTCGCTGATAAACTTGTCGGTCGAGCCGAGCGCGGCTTCCAATTCGCGGGTGCGTTCCACCATATCGGCCCAGGTGTCGGGGTCCATGGCGAAGTGATGATCGGGGCCTTCGCGCTGCGTGTCGTCGGTGAAGTGTTTTTCAATCACGCGCGCGCCCAGCGCCACCGCGCCCAGCACGGTGGCATGCCCCGAGGTGTGGTCCGACAGGCCCAAAATCACGTCCGGGAACATCAACGCGTAGGTTTTCAGCACGTTCAGGTTAATGTACTGGAAGTTTTCGCGGCTGGCGGTGTAGTTGGTGTTGCACTGCATCAGTACCAGCTGCGGGTTGATCGGCAGAATGGCATGCACGGCGCGCTGCACGTCGCCGATGCTCGCCGCGCCGGTGGCAACCAGGAAGGGCTTGCCCTTGGCGGCCATGCGCTCCAGTGCCTCAATCCAGTCAATCTCACCGGATCCGGCCTTGTAAGCGGGCACGTACGAGTCAAGCATGTCGATCGCGTCAAAATCATAGGGCGCGGAGAAGTAATCGATGCCGACTTCGTCGCACACCGCTTTCAGCTCAGGCGTCCATTCGAACGGGATGGAGGCGTCTTTATATACTTCAAAGACCGATTTTTTCCAGGCCGCCTGGTGCGACTGCTGGCCGCCCAGGTTGCGGAAACCGTAATCGGACACGATTTCCGGCGCGCGGAAGTTCTGGAACTTGGCCGCGTTCGCCCCGGCTTGCGCCGCCAGGCGAATCAAATACTTGGCGCGTTCCAGGCTGCCGTCGTGATTAGCGGCAATATCGGCAATGAAGTAGCTGGGGTGTTTTTCCCCGATCAAATGAGAGCCGATTTGTATTTCCATTGGTTTTCTATCCTTCTTCTTGAACCCATTCAGGTCCGGTTGGCTTAAAGCTGCAAACGCTGCGGGAAACCCTGCGCGCGCTGTTCGGCAAAACGGCGGATGCCGTTATCCGGCGCGGGCGGCAGGCCTCCCAGGGCGGCAGCCAGTTTATCAATATTGAGGGTCAGCTTCGGCGAGCGCGCCGCCTGCAAGCCGCCGTCCTGCACCGAAACCGGCGCAATCAGGCCGCTGTCCATCCCGAAGGCCTGCGCGATGCGGCAGCCGAAATCATACTTGCTCATGGCCTGCGGCCCGACGGCGTGAAAAACGCCGCTCAGGTGCCGTTCGGCGGCGCACAGCAGCACATCCGCCAGATCGGTGACCAGCAGCGGGCAGAAAAACACATCGGTAAAACCGCGCATCGGCATTCCGGCGGACAGGTTGTTGTAGAACCACTCGGCCAGCGAGCGTTTGCCGCTGCGGCTCCAACCGAAGAAATTGACGCGCGCAATCAACGCATCCGGATAAGCGGCGCTCACCGCCTGCTCCCCTGCCAGCTTGGTGCGCGCGTACACGTTGATCGGGTTGGGCGCATCCGTTTCCAGATAATCGCCGCGCTGCCCGTCAAAAACCGCGTCGGTGGAGATATGCATCAGATAGATGCCGCGCCTGGCCGTTTCGGCGGCCAGCTCGCCGGGCAGGCCGGCGTTCATCCACTGCGCGCCCTGCGGGTCGCGCTCGCACGCGTCCACGTTGGCGTTGGCGGCGGTATGCAGCACCACGTCCGGGCGGGCCTGCTCCAGCAGGGCGGCCGTCTGGCCGGGGCGTGACAGGTCGCAGGGGATCGTTTCCAACGACATCCCCGCCAGGCGGTCGGCATGCACGGCGCCAACCACGCTGTGCCGGTTGTCACCGGCCACGCGCAGGGCGAAGTTAATGCCCAGCAGCCCGCTTGCGCCCGTCACCAGAAAACGCGTCATTCCAGCGTGCCCTTCAGGTAATCGGCCTCAATCGGCGCGATGATCTTCTGAATATCTTCAATGCTCAACCACTCGTCATTGGTGTTGCTGGCATAACGGAAACCATCTTCCAGCGAGCGGCCGAGCTTCTCCCAGTCGTAACCAAACCACAGCGCTTCGGCCGGCTGTACCACAAACATGTCGTCCAGCTCCACCGTGGTGCGGGCTTCGTCTTCCGAAATGAGCACTTCGTGCAGCTTTTCGCCCGGGCGGATGCCGATGACGTTCACATCGGCTTCGGGGGCCACGGCGCGGGCCAGGTCCATCACCGTCATGCTGGGAATTTTGGGCACAAACAATTCGCCGCCGTGCATTTGCTCGGCGCAGCGAATGACGAAGCGCACGCCCTGCTCCAGCGAAATCCAGAAGCGCGTCATGCGGTCGTCAGTGACGGTCAGCTTGCCGGCGGCGCGCTGCTTGAGGAAGAGCGGCACCACCGAACCACGGCTGCCGACTACATTGCCGTAACGCACGCACGAAAAGCGCGTGGCGCGGCCGCCGGCATAGGCGTTGGACTGCACAAACAGCTTTTCAGCCGCCAGCTTGGTCGCACCGTACAGGTTGACCGGGCTGACCGCCTTGTCGGTGGAGAGCGCCACCACGCGCGACACACCCGCGTCCAGCGCGGCGTCGATCACGTTGCTGCTGCCCAGGATATTGGTTTTGATGGCTTCCATTGGGTTGTATTCACAGGCCGGAACCTGTTTCAGCGCGGCGGCATGAATGACGATGTCCACGCCCTTGAAAGCGCGGCGCATGCGTTCCACGTCGCGAACATCGCCGATGAAGTAGCGCAGCGAGGGGTGATCGTAGCCCGCCATACGCATCTCATGCTGCTTCAGTTCATCGCGGCTGAAGACGATCAGCTTGGCGGGGTGGATCTCTTCGAGCATGATTTTGATGAATTTCTTGCCAAACGATCCGGTCCCGCCGGTGACAAGAACAACTTTGTCTTTCCAGTCCATAGGTTTCTCCTCGGGTGAGCCTGCAAATGATGGCAAACTCAAGATGATGACTTGTGCAGCACAATCAGCGGGTACTGGCCTTTTTCGCCAAAGTACCGCGGGTAACGCTCTTCCAGCGCATAGAGCAGGCGCAGCCACAGCTTGCCACCCAGCGCCGAATGAATCACGGCACGCAGCCAGCGCACGTTGACGCTGCGCCACACCCAAATATCGATGCGCATATGCGGCGATAAACGGGCGCGCAGCGTATCGGCGTCCAGTTTTTGAATATAGGTGCCCTGCGGCGAGCTTTGCCCAGAGCCTGTTTCATTCTTTTTGGCGGGCTGCACCTCACGCCCGCGCAGGCGCAGGCTCAACCGCCCCAGCCCTTCCATGAAACGCACCAGGCCGTTGGCGCGGCGCATCAGCACCGAATCGGTCCAACCGTTCACCACCACCGCCGAGCGCTCCGGCGCCAGCACGCGGTACAGATCGTGGTAGGCTTTTTCCTGTTCGGCGACGGGCAGATGGTGCAGGGTGTGCAGCGAGACTTCGCCGTCGAAGGTGTTGGCTTTGAATGGCAGGTTAGCCACATCACCCACCACGCACAGCGCATGATCGCCCAGGTGTTTGCGCGCCTCTTTCAGTGCCAGAATGGAAGTGTCCAGGCAAACGCGCTTCTGGTAGCCCTGCGAGTAGGTGGCGTATTCGGGGTACTGCACCGGCCCCGAACCGGCATCCAGCAAGTAGCGACCGGTGGGGCGAATGTGACGCGCCACGCGCATGTGACAGCGGTGGATGTACTCCCGCGAGACGGGGCGCAAGTCTTCATAGCGCATGTTTTGATACTGGCCGTTGCTGAGCGTCTGCCAGCCGACCTGATCGTAAAACTCG
>DAOUGY010000379.1:0-4300 GCA_034428975.1 Anaerolineaceae bacterium
TGTCGTACTCGACGCGAAAAGCCAGGTCGGTGGCGCGTGCGACGGTTTGCTCAAACGCGGCCAGGTCCGAAGGCGGAAGCAGGCCGCGCATCTGACCCAGCAGTTTGGCCAACAGGCCGGAGGTGGACCCGCCCAGTTCGCGGATCAGGCGCACCAGGTCGCTTTGCGTCACGCGCGCCGAGAGCGCCCCGGTGGTGGCGGCTTCCATGTGGTGGCCTTCGTCTATGATCAAATACTGGTATTCGGGCAGTACGCGATTTTCGGTGATCACGTCCGCCAGCAGCAGGGCATGGTTGACGACGATGATGTGCGCGTTTTGCGCCGCCTGGTGGGCGCGGAAGAACGGGCAGGCCCCGCCGGTGCGGCGCAGGCATTCTTCCGCCCGGCAACCTTCGTCTTCGGCCGAAATGCGCGACCACACGTCACGCTCGTACGGGCCGTTCAGGTTGATCTCGGTGCGGTCGCCGTTGCCGCCTTGCTGCAGCCAGACCAGCACCTTGGCCAGCACGCGCATTTCTTCGGCGGTATCCGGCCCGCGGTGACGCAGGGCTTCCAGGCGGCGCGGGCACAGGTAGTTGCTGCGCCCTTTCAGCACCGTAAAGCGCAGGTCAATATCCAGCGCCTGGCACAGGTCGGGGATGTCTTTCTTAACCAGTTGGTCCTGCAGGGTGATGGTGTTGGTGGAAATGACCACGCGCTGGTCGTTGTTCAGGCTCCACAGCGCGGCGGGAACCAGATAGGCGAAGGATTTGCCCGTGCCCGTGCCGGCTTCGACCATCAGATGCTGCCCATCCGACAGGGCGCGCGTCACGGCGCGCAGCATTTCCACCTGCTGCGGGCGCTGCTCGTATCCGCTGAAGTAGCGCGCAAACGGCCCGCCGTATTCCAGCAGCGCGGCGACCTCGTCTTCGTCCAGCGGCACCAGATCGGTGCGCGGCTTCAGCGGCGGCCCGGAGCGTTCCGCAGCAAACAATAACCCGTATTCTTCCTGGTGACTGCGCCGGGCGGCGATTGGCTCGCGGGCGCGGGCGCGCAGCACCTGACCGAACAGCCATTTGGCGTCCCAATCGATCGGCTCGCTCAAGCGGGTGAATTCGGCCACCAGGTCGATCGGCAATTCCAACGCCATTTCGTACAGGCGAATGAACACGGCGTGCGCCAGGCGGGCGTCGTCCAGCGCGCGGTGCGAGTTGGGAATGAGGATGCCCAGGGTTTGCCCCAGCGTGCCCAAATTGTAGCGGGTGGAGGTGGGCATCAGCACGGCGGCCAGTTCGTAGGTGTCGATGACCGTGTTGCCTTCCAGAACGCCGCTGCGCTGCAGAAAGCCCAGGTCAAAGCGCACGCTGTGGCCCACCACCGGCGCGTTGCCGACAAAATCGGCCAGCTCGCGGATCACCGCTTTGAGCGGCGGGGCGTTGCGTACCATGTCGTTGGTGATGCCGGTCAGCTGCGTGATCATCGGCGGGATGAGTTGGTTGGGGTTGATCAGCGTCGACCATTCTGCTTCCACACGGGTGCCATTAAACCGCACGGCCGCGATCTCGAGGATCGCGTCCTTTTGGGCGTCGAGACCGGTGGTCTCAATGTCGATGGCAACCATGACGGGCATGCTGGGCATTATACCACAGCGGGCTATCAAACTCGAACATTTATTCGTCTTTCGGCGGCGGGCTGCGCCGTTTGCATTTTGATGCTATGATTAAGGCTCTCAGGAATTTATCCAATGAACCGCACCGTACTCATCATCGACGACGAACGAATTATCCAGCGCATGCTCAGCGTGATGCTCAAGCGCCGCGGCTTCAACGTGCGCACCGCCGCCACGGCGGGCGAGGCGTTGAACTGGTTGGAACGCGAACCGGTGGATTTGATCACGCTTGACCTGATGCTGCCCGAAGTGGACGGCATGGAGTTTCTGGCGCTGCTGCGCGCCGATCCGCGCTGGGCGCACATCAAGGTCATCATGGTTTCGGCGGCCATTTTCTCGCGCGAACTGCAATCGGCGCGCGAATCCGGCGCGCAGGCGGTGTTAAACAAGCCTTTCACCCTGCGTGAATTGGACGAAGTGCTCAATTTCCTTTTCGGAGACTAGCGCCATGATCTTTCTGCAAACCCCCGAATACGACTGGTCGTGTGATCCGCGCCAGGGCGGATTCTCGCTGCACCCGGCGCAGGCAAATCTGCCGGCGATGGACGGCGCGCGCATGCGGATTTCATTCCGGCAGGGCGGCGCGCATTTCAACTTGCTGGACGGCTCCTGGGATGTACGCGGCGTGGAACTGGCCCAACGTGATTCGCGCCATGGTGAGCTGGATCAATGCGAGCTGCGCCTTAAGCCGCACAGCTCCGGCCTGACCTGCCGCCTGATCTTCGCCTTGTCGCGCGCGCACCCCATGTTGTTGTGGAAGGTGGTGCTGGAGAATCGCGGCAGCGCGCCGCTTAACCTGGAGCGGATCGAGATGCTGCGCGCTGAAACTGCCGCCGGGCAGCTGCGCCTGGGCGCGCAGGACGACCCTGCGGCCTGGACGTTTTACGCCAACGGCTGGCAATCGTGGTCCAACACCTGCACCTACGGCCCCAACGACCGCGCGCGCCGCAGCCGCGTGGGCGGGCTGCAAAACCCGATGGTGCTCAACCCCGGCACGCCCTCGCCCGGCAAACGCGGTGTGTTTGGCAGCGATTTCTTTGGCGCGCTGCTGGACGCCCGTCAAAACACCGCGCTGATTGCCGGGTTCCTGTCTCAGCGCGAGCAGTTCGGCTCGCTGGAAGTCGTTTTGCGCGGCCAACCATCGCTGGCGCTGTGGGCCAACGGCGACGATGTGCAGATCAACCCCGGCGGCGATTTGCAAACCGACTGGGCGGCGCTGCTGTGTCTGCCGCTGGGCGACAGCGAAACCCTCGCGCCCTATCTGGATTCCGTGGCGCGCGAAAATTGGGTGCGCAAACCGGGCGAAGCGCCGGTGGGCTGGTGCTCGTGGTACCACTACTACGAGAAGGTCACGGCGGACGATATTCGTCAGAATGTTCGGGCGCTGCAATCGCAGCGCGATACCCTGCCGGTGCAGCTGGTTCAGATCGACGACGGCTTTGAGACCGCCGCCGGCGACTGGTTTGACTTCAAACCCACCTTTCCCAAAGGCGTGGCCCCACTGGCGGCCGAAATCCGTTCGGCGGGCATGACACCCGGCCTGTGGCTGGCGCCTTTCATCGTCCACCCCCGGTCGCGTCTGATGCGCGAGCACCCCAACTGGATCCTGCGCAACCGCTCCGGCAAGCCGGTCAACGCCGGGTTCGTGTGGCGGACGCTGTGCACCGCGCTGGACCTGAGCGATCCGGCCGCTCTGGCGTATGCCTGCCGCGTGGTGCGCGCGGCGGTGCGCGACTGGGGCTTCCCCTACCTCAAGCTGGATTTTCTGTACGCCGCCGCCTTGAAGGGTGTTTACAAAGACCCGACCCGCACGCGCGCCCAGGTGCTCTATCAGGGCATGCAGGCGCTGCGCGAAACGGTCGGTGAAAACACCCTGCTGCTGGGCTGCGGACTGCCGTTGGGCGCCGGCCTGGGCGTGGTGGATGCCATGCGCATTTCGTGCGACGTGGACGGCTCGTGGCACCCGCGCATGTTGGGGCTGCGCTTCCTCTTTCATCCCGAGCCGCATTTCCCCGCGGCGCGCAACGCCGTCAACAACATTTTGACGCGCGCGCCGATGCACGGGCGCTGGTGGGTCAACGACCCCGACTGCCTGCTGGTGCGCCCGGATACCGACCTGACCCTGGCCGAAGTGCAAACGCTGGCCACGGCCATCGCCCTGACGGGCGGCTCGCTGCTGCTCTCCGACGACCTGACGCGCCTGCCCGAGGAGCGCCTCGCGCTGGCCGAAGCGCTGCTGCCGGTGATCGAAGAACGCGCGCGGGTGATCGACTGGGCTGCGCCCGGCACACCGCAGCGCCTGCGAGTGGACATGCACGGCGCGGCGGGCGACTGGCACCTGCTGGCCTGGTTCAACAGCGCGGATGACGCGGCGGCGGTCTCGCTGTCACTGAGCGATTTCGGCCTGCCCGACCAACCCGCCTGGCTGCGCTCTTACTGGGACGGGCAAACCTGGCGGCTGGAAGCGGGGCAGCGCCTGGAAGGCGTGAGTGTGCCGCCGCACGGCGTGCTGCTGCTGGCCGCCCGCCCGGTGACCGCCGGACAGGATATTTGCTGCAATGGCCGGGCTTGTCATGGCCCGGGTGGTGGACCCGGAGACCGCCCGGCAGGTTGTCGGGATGATTACGGGGATGGGGGTTTAAAGCAACCGGT
>DAOUGY010000380.1:0-10339 GCA_034428975.1 Anaerolineaceae bacterium
GAACACATACTACACCCTCTCCGGCACGGTGCTGGATGCGGGCGGCGCGCCGGTGGAAGGCGTGACGATCACGGCGAACACGGGCGAAAGCACGACGACCGCCGCCGACGGCACGTATCAACTGGTGGATATGCTGGCCGGCACGTACACCCTGTCGGCCGCCAAGCCCGGCCTGGCCTTCAGCCCGGCCAGCCGCAACGTGATGCTTGGACCGAGCGCAACGGACGTGGACTTCACCGCGCTGTACACCATCAACGGTACCGTGCGGGACGCCGCGGGCGTTGGCCTGGCGGGCGTGACAATCAGCGACAACCACGGCGGCTCGGCGCTGACTGATGCCAACGGCGTTTACACGCTGACGACGTCCGTGCTGGGCAGCTACACGTTGAGCGCGTCCAAAGCGACGATGGTCTTTGCTCCGGCTTCGCAGACCGTGACGGTCGGCCCCAGCCAGATGGACGTGAACTTCACCGGGTATTACACCATCTCCGGCACGGTGATCAGCTCGCTGGGCGCCGGCCTTTCAGGCGTGACGATCACGGATGATCACGGCGGCTCGACGACGACCAACAGCAGCGGCGCATACACCCTGGTGGCTTACCAGGTTGGCAGCTACACCATCACCGCCGCCAAGTCGGGCTGGACCTTCACCCCGACGTCGCGCACCGTGACGGTCGGCCCCAGCCGCACCGGCGTGGACTTCTCGCCGTTGTCTTCCATCAGCGGCGTGGTGCGCGATCCGTACGGCCTGCCGGTGGCAGGCGTGACGGTGAAGGCCGGCGGCAAGACGGTGCTGACCAACGCCTCTGGCGCCTTCACCGTGGACGGGCTGGCGCTGGGTGAATACCTGCTGTCGGCCAGCAAGCCGGGCTACACCCTTTCGCCGGCCGGCTACACGGTGCTGTTGAGCAGCGGGCCGCGCAGCGGGTTCACCTTTAAGGCCTTCTCCAACTCGACGGTCTACCTGATCGGCCCGGCCAACAACGCGAAAGTGGCCCTGACCGGCACGTATACCCCGGTGACCTTCGACTGGTATGACGTCGCCAACGCCGCTTCGTACAAGGTGACGATCAAGGCCAACAACCGCGCGTTCAAGACGGCAACGGTGACCGGCAGTACCTCGCAGATGACGTTGAGCCTGCCGCTGCGCATGCGCACCACCTACACCTGGACGGTGACGGCGTACAATGCGGCCGGACAGGCGATCGCCACGTCGACGACGTGGAAGTTCACCCCCACCAACCTGTACTAGGCGAATTTTCCCTACCGAACGCACATGGGCAGCCGCAAGGCTGCCCATGTTGTTTTTTAGGACATGAGAGAAGCGCTAAATCATAAAATCTTCGCCCTGCCACACGCCTTTTTCGGGGGCGTGCACCAGTGCGCCGTTGCGATAGGCGTGGTCTTCGACGTGCCCGTTGATGTGCGATTCAAGCTGCTCGAGGCGCGTCAGGATGGACGTGAGCGACTGCCCTACGGTGTCTGGCAGGCGGTCATGTTCCAGGTCGACGGTCTGTGGGCGCGGCTTGCTGCGCTGCACCACCTGCCCTGGCACGCCCACCACCACCGAGTTGGGCGGCACGGTTTTAACCACCACGGCGTTGGCGCCGATGCGGCTGCGCTCGCCAATGACGATGTTGCCCAAAATTTTGGCTCCGGCGCCGACCACCACACCGTCTTCCAGGGTGGGGTGGCGCTTGCCTTTCTCCAGGCTGACGCCGCCCAGGGTGACGCCGTGGTAGAGAGTCACATCACGGCCCACTTCGGCGGTCTCGCCGATCACTACGCCCATGCCGTGGTCGATGAAGAAGCCCTTGCCGATTTTGGCGCCGGGGTGGATTTCGATGCCGGTTAAAAAGCGCACGATGTGCGACAGCCAGCGCCCCAATAGTTTGAGACGATGCGTCCACAGCCAGTGGCTGACGCGGTGGCCCCACAGGGCGTGCAGGCCGGGATACGCGAGGAGGATCTCCAGCGTATTCCGTGCCGCGGGATCACGATCGTAAATGGATTGCAGGTCGTCGCGGAAGACACGGAAAAGCCCCCGCCGTGCTTCCGGAACGGGCTGCGGACTTGCGGATAAATCAGAAGGTGTAATGTCCATGGCCTGGTCCCCCCGATGATCGGGATTAGTCCACCAAATCGGCATACAACGCCGTGCTCAGGTATCGCTCACCAAAGGACGGAATGATCACCACGATGCGCTTGCCGGCGAACTCGGGGCGGCGGGCCACCTGCAGGGCGGCCCAGGTGGCTGCACCGGAGGAGATACCCACCAGAAGGCCTTCCTGCGTGGCCATTTCACGCGCGGTGTGGAAGGCATCCTCGGCCTTGACGCGGATGATCTCATCATAGATCTGCGTGTTAAGCACGCCCGGCACAAAACCCGCGCCGATGCCCTGAATGGGGTGCGGCCCCTTGGCGCCCCCGGACAGCACCGGCGAGGCGTCCGGTTCGACGGCGATCACGCGGAAATCAGGTTTGCGGGCTTTGATCACTTCGCCGATGCCGGTGATGGTGCCACCCGTGCCGATGCCGGCGACCAGCGCATCCACCTGACCATCGGTATCGCGCCAGATTTCTTCGGCGGTGGTGCGGCGGTGGATTTCCGCATTGGCCGGGTTGTTGAATTGCTGCGGCATGAAGGCGCGCGAGTCGGCGGCGACAAGCTCTTCAGCTTTGCGAATGGCGCCGCCCATGCCCTCGCTGCCGGGCGTGAGGATCAGCTCGGCGCCGTAGGCGCGCAGCAGCATGCGTCGCTCGCGGCTCATCGTTTCGGGCATGACCAGCGTGCATTTGTAACCGCGGGCCGCGGCGACCATCGCCAGGGCGATGCCGGTGTTACCGCTGGTCGGTTCGACGATGATGGAATCGGGCTTCAACCGCCCGGCCTGTTCGGCGGCGTCGATCATGGCCACACCGATGCGGTCTTTAACCGAGTGGGCGGGGTTGAAATATTCCAGTTTGGCCAGCACTTCGGCGCCGGCGCCTTCCGTCAGGCGGTTAATGCGCACCAGCGGGGTGTTTCCAATCAATTCGGTGACGTTATTGGCGATTTTCATAAGTCAGAGACTCCTGAGTGGGTTTATTTGATGGTGATTAAAACAAAACGGCCGACGGGTATCCCGGCGCAAAATCCATGCGCCACACGGAACAAGGGTTTTGTTCGCGCGAGGCTGTTGGTGGCCGCTTCGGTCCGTCGACCGCAGAAGGTGTCTAGTTGATTACGTCGAGGCGGCTACAACAGTCCCCGCCCCATACACATGCAGTTGAGCATTTGAACACACTCCCAATTCAATGATATTCCAGACAATTTCAACCTGATTATACGGCCAAAAACAGTCCTGTCAAGCGCGCGGCGCGAATTAACATTTTTTATTAATGTTGTGGTATACTTGCACGTCGCCGCACAAGCGGTAATCCCATTCATCACGTCTTCTGACTGGCCTGGCGTGCTGCCCGAAAAGCAGTGTAGGGTTGGAGCGAAGAAGACGGACGCAAAACGCGAAGGAGCAAAATGAGCACTGTTATTTCCATGAAGGCCTTGTTGGAAAGTGGCGTTCACTTCGGACACCGCACCAACAAGTGGAACCCTCACATGCGCCCCTACATTTTCACGGAGCGCAACGGCATCCACATCATTGATCTGCAACAGACCGTCAAGTACCTGAACACCGCCTTCAATGTGGTGCGTGATACCGTGCAGAACGGTGGAACGATCCTGTTCGTGGGCACCAAGCGCCAGGCGCAGGAAACCATCCGCGAAGAAGCCATGCGCTGCGGCATGCCCTACGTGACCGAACGCTGGCTGGGCGGCATGCTCACCAACTGGACGACCATCTTCCAGCGCATTCAGGAACTGGAACGCCTCGAGCACCTGCGCGACAGCGGTGAGATCCATCGCCTGACCAAGAAGGAAGGCCTGCTGATCCAGCGCGAAATCGTGCGCCTCGAGACCCGCCTCTCCGGCGTGCGCAACATGAAGCGCCTGCCCGACCTGGTCTTCATTGTCGACGTGATGCGCGAAGACACCGCCGTGCACGAATCCAACGTGAAGGAAATCCCGGTCATCGCCCTGGTGGACACCAACTGTGAACCTTCCGGCGTGGACTATGTGATCCCCTCGAACGATGACGCCATCCGCGCCATCAAACTGCTGGTCGGCAAGATTGCGGACGCCGTGCTGGAAGGCAAGGCCATGCGCAAGGATGCCGAACTGGAAGCTGAAGCTGCCGCCCCCGCGGTTGCCGCGGCCCCGGTTGCCGCTCCGCGCCGCCGCGTTGAATTGGACGAAGAACTCGAGGACAAGGATCTGCTGGGTGAATCCACGCTGGCCAAGATGGGCGGCACCTCGACTGAAACCGAAAGCTAATCGAGCTTATTCATTTTACGACATCAAGTGATTGGAAGGAAACGGCATGGCAATCTCTACCGATTTGATCAAACAACTGCGCGAAACCACCGGCGCCGGCATCCTCGACTGCCGCAAGGCGCTGGAGCAGTCGGACGGCGACCTGCAGAAGGCGCTCGACTTCCTGCGTGAGAAGGGCCTGGCCACCGCGGCCAAGCGCTCCGAGCGCCGGGCTTCCGAAGGCACCCTGGAACTGTACACGCACGGCAACGGCCGCGTGGGCGTGATGGTTGAGCTGAACTGCGAAACCGATTTCGTGGCCCGCTCCGAAGCGTTCCGCTCCCTGGCGCACGAACTGGCCCTGCAGATTGCGGCCACTTCGCCGGAGTACATCAAGGAAGAAGACATCCCCGCGGAAGTGCTCGAACGCGAGACCAAGATTGCGGAAGCCAAGGCGCGCGAAGAAGGCAAGCCCGAAGCCATCCTGCCGCGCATTGTGGAAGGCTCGATCAAGAAGTACAAGGACGAGTTCGTTCTGCTGCGCCAGGCTTACATCCGCGATGAGTCGCTCACCGTGCAGGATTTGATCAATCAGAACGTCGCTTCGATGGGTGAAAACCTCATCGTTCGCCGCTTTGTCCGCTGGGCACTCGGCGAAACGACCGCTTCAGAGGAGTAAAACTCCCGAGGCCAACCGCAAGGTTGGCCTTTTTTTACGAACAGGAGGACGAATGGAACGGCTGAAATACCATCGTATCTTGCTCAAATTGAGCGGTGAAGCGCTGGGCAACGGCAGCGGCAGCGGCATCGATCCCACCCGCGCGATGGATATTGCGCGGCGCGTCAAAGCGGTGCGTGAGATGGGCGTGGACGTGGCGATTGTGATCGGCGCGGGCAACCTGTGGCGCGGGCGCGCCGGCATTGAGATGGGCATGGATCGCGCCAACGCCGACTACATGGGTATGCTGGCGACGGTGATGAACGCGCTGGCCCTGATGGACTCGCTGGAAACGCTGGGCGTGGTGACGCGCGTGCAATCGGCGATTGAGATGCGCTCGGTGGCCGAACCCTACATTCGGCGCCGCGCCATCCGCCACCTGGAAAAAGGCCGCGTGGTGATCTTTGGCGGCGGCACGGGGAACCCGTACTTCTCCACCGATACCGCCGCGGCGCTGCGCGCCATGGAAATCGGTGCGGATGTGCTGATCAAAGCCACCAAGGTGGATGGGGTGTACGACCGCGACCCCAAAGTGCACGCCGACGCGGTGCGCTTTGACCACCTGAGCTATATTGAGACGCTCAACCGCCGCCTGGAAGTGATGGACAGCACGGCCATTTCGCTGTGCATGGAAAACAAGCTGCCCATTCTGGTGCTCAACCTGTGGGATGAAGTGGCTTTGCAGCGCGCCCTGTTGGGTGAATCGGTGGGAACGCTGGTCCAGGGCTGATTTTTGGCATGAATTGAACAGCCGGGAACGCGCCTGTTGATGACAGGACGCGCTTCCGGCTGTTTTGTTTTCAGGTGTGAGGGGTCAAGCAATCTCGCCGTTGCGTTTGAGCAGGTTGATGAAGGCTTCCACAATGGCCGGGTCCAGCTCCACGCCGGCCTGACGGCGTAAATATTCCACCGTGCGCGCCTGACTCCAGGCCGCGCGGTACATGCGGTTGGAACGCAGCGCATCCCACACATCCACCACGGCGAAAATGCGCGCCGCCAGCGGAATATCCTCGCCTTTCAGCCCATCGGGGTAGCCCGAACCGTCCCAATGTTCATGGTGATAACGAGGGATATCCAGCGCGGGAATGAGAAAATCGATGGAAGCCAGCAAATCGTAGGCATACTCGGGGTGCAGGCGCATGATGTTCCACTCTTCCGCGGTTAAATCGCCGGGCTTGAGCAGGATATGGTCGGGGATGCCCATTTTGCCGATATCGTGCAGCAGCGCGCCGCGCCGGATGTGGATGAGCTGATCGTTGGGGACGCCCAGGGCGCGCGCCAGTTCCATCACCCGCTGGGTGACGCGCTGCGAATGCCCTTCGGTTTCGCCGTCGCGCAGTTCCAGCGCGCGCGCCCAGCCGACAATGGTGGCGTCGTAGGCGTTCATCAGATCGGCATTGGTGGCGCCCAATTGCTCAAACAGCGAGACGTTGTCGATGGCGATGGCGGCCTGCCCGGCCAGCGCCTCGAGAAATTGAATCCACTCTTCATCGGGGTGCAGCGGCGTGCGGTTGAACAGTTCCATCACGCCCAGCACGCGCCCCTTGGCCACCAACGGCATGCAAGCATACGCCACAAAGCCTTCTTCGGCAAATTCGGTGATCTCAAAAAACGCATCAGTCTGGGAGCCGCGCTCAAAAATATAGACCGGGCGTTGATCCCGGGCGACGCGTCCGGCGTACCCGTACCCCATCGGCAGTACAATGTTGTGAATGAAATCCTGATGGAAGCCGTGGCTGGCGGCATGCCGCAGGACGGCTTGCGGCTCGTCCAGCAGCAGCACGTCCAACGCATCCACGCCCAACTCGCGCGCGGCCTGCTGCAACAGGATGGTGAGGGTGCGCGCAAGGCTGGCGCTGCCGCGGATGGCCAGATCGATGGTGCGTAGTGCATCCATGTGTTTGAGCTGGCGTTGGATGCGCTGGTTGGCGGCATAGCTGTCGGTGATATCACGGGTGACCGAAAGGACGCACATCTCGCCGTTCAGATCAATGGTCCTGGCGGTCATCGAACCGATGCGAACCCGTCCGTCCTTCATGCGGAAATGGGCTTCCAGGCCATGAATTTCGCCGTGCTGCTGCAACCCCTGCACCAGCCGGGCGCGGTCTTCCGGGTCGTCCCAGATGTTGATCTCCAACGAGGATTTTCCGAGCACGTCTTCGGCGGTGTAACCGGTTAATGCGGTAAACCCGTCATTGATTTCGAGGTAGAGACCGTCATGCAGGCGGTTGATGTTGATCGAATCGGGGGAGGTGCGAAAGGCCTTGGAAAATTTATCTTCCGAATATCGCAGCGCGGCTTCAGCCTTGACCATATCGGTCACCACAGTGAAGAAGATCAGCGCCGCCGGCTTGCCGAGCCAATCGATGCGCACGCCGCGAATTTGCAGCCAGACGATGTCGTTGGTGTGGCAGGGAATCACGCGCAGCCGGAATTGTTTTTCGGCCTGACCAGTGCGCATCCAGGTTTCGTAATAGGATTGGGTTTCGAGGCGGTCGTCGGGATGAACGATTTGTAAGAAGGGGATTTGCGCGCACATTTCCGGCGTGGCGTTGAGGGTCTGCTGCGCCTGGGGATTAAGATAGGCGATATGATCGCCCTGCAGCACGGCGATGCCTTCGTTGGCGTTCTCAATCAATAGACGGTATTTTTCTTCGCTCTGACGCAGCTCAAAGGTACGTTTGAGCACCTGGCTTTGCAGGGTGCGCACGATGGCGAGAGCGCCAATCAACAACAGCAGCAAACCACCCAGAGCCGGCAACGCCGGGCGCAGGTTGCTCCAGAAGCTTTTGGGTTCGTAGACACCGAACCAGCGATCGAAGATTTGTTTGTACTGGCCGTTGCCGCGCAGGATATTCAATCCGTCGTTTAATTTGGCCAGCAGCTCGGTGTTGCCCTTGCGCACGGCAAAGGCGTACTCTCCCGAGGGCAAATCGACGTTCAGAGCGTGCAGGTCGGACAGTTTTAATTCATGAATGAAATACAGGGCCTGGAATTTGTTGAGCAAGGCCACGTCGCCGCGCCCCTGCGACAGCGCCTGCAGGGCATCGGGCACGTTGGGCACGGCGATGATCTGATCGGACAGGTTGTTCTGGCGGGCGTATTCTTCCATCAATCCGCCGGCCTGGACGAGGATGCGCTTGCCGCGGGCATCATTCAACGCGCGGATGGAGGAAGCAGCGGGCACGAAGGCGTCAAAATGCAGCATGGAGTGTGCCACCGAGAAATCATACAGGCGGGCGCGCTCATCGCTGTATACCATGCCCGCCAGCACGTCGACCCGGTCATCGAGCAGGGCCTGGCGCGCTTCGGTCCAGGGCATCAGGCGCACGTCGACATCCATACCCATGGCTGCCGCCGCGGCGCGGATCAGCTCAATGTTGAAGCCGGTCGGCCGGCCGTTGTCGAAAAATTCAAACGGGGGGTAGTTTTGGTCGCCGCTGACGACGATGGTGGGGCGCTGCGGCGGCGGCGTGGATTGCGCCGACACAGGGCGGTGGGCGATAAGGCCGACCAACAGGCCAAGCACCCATAGGGTGGCAAGCCACGGAGCGAATGAAAAACGCAGCCAAACGCCTGGTTTGGTCCGTTTGAGCGTGCCGGATAAGGAGAAGCGCAGCCGGTTCTTCATGCGGAGAGTGTGGGGCGATTCCATTCAGGGAATGATGCGCTGCAAGTTGTAGACCCGCCGCCGCTCCTCTCGATGACGGATCGTGTCAAACATACACCGTAATCATACCCCAAGTTTGCCAAACACGCCTGCCAGTATACCAGCAAATGGATGGAATTTTGCCAAATCTTACCCGCAAGATAAATTTACGCGAGTTCGGTTTCAGCCCAAATGGCTCGAACCTGCCTGCCTCATCCCCTGCCTCTTCTCCTCCCTGAAGCGAGGCGAAGGGGGTGAAGTCCGGCCGATGTTAAATTAAAAAGCGCGGGGACGCCGTCCGTGTCCCCGCGCTTGATCGGGTGAATTAGCTGCGCAGTTGGGCGTTCAGTTCCTGCGCCAGGCGCTTGACGATGCGTTGGCGGATTTGCGCGGCGTCGGTATCGGTCAGCGTGCGCTCGGCGGACTGGTAGGTCAGGTTGTAGGCCATGCTCTTCTTGCCTTCGCCAATTTGCGCACCGCGGAAGATGTCGAACAGGCGCACGGCGGCGAGCATGCGCCCACCGGCCTGACGGATGACCTCTTCCACGCGCGCGGCGGGCAGGTCTTCTTCCACGATGACGGCGATATCTTCCAGCACCGGCGGGAAGGTGGCCACAGAGGCGACTTCGAAGCGGGCCTGCGCGGCCTGCTGCAGCACGTCCAGGTCCAGTTCGGCAGCCAGCACGGGCGCGGCGAGGAAGTCATAATTGGCTTTAACGCGCGGGTGCAGCTCGCCCATCACGCCCAGGCGCAGGTCGCCGCTGCGAATTTCGGCGCATTTGCCGGGGTGGAAGGCGCTGTGCTCGACCGGTACGAAGGCGACGGACCCGGCGTGCATCTCTTCCAGCAGGGCTTCGAGGATGCCCTTCAGGTCGAAGAAATCGAGGCGGGCGGCGTCGGCGCGGTCCCATGTGGACGGCAGGCGCAGGCCGGTGAGGGCTAAAGCCAGGCGCTGGGGCTCGTCGGGCAGCACGGAATCGGGGCGGGGCAGGAAGACCGGGCCGAGCTCGAAGAAGGCCAGGCGCTCGCGCAGGCGCGCGTTTTTCTCCAGCAGGTCCAGCACCGAGGCCAGCATGGAGCGGCGCATGACGCAACGCTCGGGGGTGAGCGGGTTCTTGATGCGGATGTAGCTCAGTTCCTGCGGTTCGCTCCCGGCGGGCAGCAGGCGCGCTTCGCGCTCGGGCGAGGTCAGGCGGAAGTTGATGCCTTCCTGCAGGCCCAGGCGCACCAAAATCTGGCGCAGGCGCGCTTCCATCTCCAGCGCCGGGTTACCCGCGGCGCGCGGCAGGACTTCGGCCATGCGTGTGGTGGGGATGCGATTGTAGCCGTACACGCGGGCCAACTCTTCCAACAGGTCGGCCTTGCCGGTCATGCCTTCGCCGATGTCCAGGCGGTGCGGCGGGGTCTGCGCGGTGAGCGTGTCGCCCTGCACGGTGCAGGTGAACTCCAGGCGTTCCAGCAGCGCGGCGGCTTCGGCGGCGGGTATGGTGATGCCCAACAGGCGGCGAATGTCGCGCTCGGTCAGCGTGATCTGCGGGTCCACCGGCGGCTGCGGGTAGGCGTCCACCAGTCCGGCGGCGGTCTGTCCGCCGCTCCACTGTGCCATGCGTTCCAGGCACAA
>DAOUGY010000381.1:0-7843 GCA_034428975.1 Anaerolineaceae bacterium
GGAATCGTGTACCCTTTGGGCCCCATCCAGCACTTCATCCATTCGGGGTCCGACCAGGCCTGCCAGACACGCTCCCGCGGAGCATCAAACACACGTTCGATGATCAGGTAATTTTCGGCCATTGTTCCATCTCCTTTACCGCTGCGCCTGGCCTGCAAAGCGCAAGCGCAGGATACAGCTTGATTTATTGTATAATAATTACCTTTATTGTCAATATAAGAATATGCATAAGGTTATGACACAGGGCGCTTGACTTCCCACCCCGAGTGTGCGATACTGACATCAGCGGTCGAAACGACCGCCCTTCCTCCGCCATACTAAAAAGAGGAGGTGATGCCTGATATGAGTACCAGTTTTAGTTCGCGCGCTACGGCATCCCTCCTCGTTATGCGATAAGGATGCCGTAGCGCAAACTGGAGACCGTCCGCAAGGGCGGTCTTCGCCTTTAAGCCTTGTACACCATATCCCCGCTCGCATAATCCAACCTATAATCAATATGTGGATGGGTTTGAACTCTGGGATGACTTCCATAAACCGAAACCCGGGACCAGCGAGTCTCTTGGAATTCCTATGTTGCTTTCTCCGCAAAGGATGGGCGCATGAACATCTGGTGGATCCGGCGCGACCTGCGCCTCGACGACAACCCCTCGCTGACCGCCGCGCTGCGCGACGGCTCCGGCCTGCTGCCCGTCTTCATCCTCGACCCACGCCTGCTTGAGCCGCCCGCGGCTGCGCGCCAGGCCTTCCTCTTTGCCGGTCTGCGCGCCCTGGATGCCGACTTGCGCCGCCTGGGCAGTCGCCTGATCGTGCGCGCCGGCGACCCGGTCATCGAACTGCCCCGCCTGATGGCCGAAACCCACGCCGTCGCCGTCTATGCCGAAGCGGACGTCAGCCCCTACGCCCGCCGCCGCGATGCGCAGGTGGCCGGTGCTGTGAATCTGCACCAGATCCACGGCCTGTCGGTGCACCCCGCGGAAGCCGTGCGCCGCGCCGACGGCGGCATCTACACCATCTTCACCCCCTTCAGCCGTGCCTGGAAAGCCCTGCCCTTCAGCGAGCATACCCTGCCCGCCCCGACCGCCATGCCGCCGGTTCCCGGCCTCGATTCGCAGCCCCTGCCCGATACCCCCGCCCCGGCGGCCTTCCCCGCCGGCGAACGTGAAGCCCGCCGCCGCCTGGACGCCTTCCTATCCGGGCCGATCGACAATTACGCCGACGGCCGCAACCGTCTCGACCTCGACGGCACTTCCGTGCTCTCGCCCTACCTGCGCTTCGGCATGCTCTCGGCGCGCCGCGCCGCGGTCGCCGCCCTGCAAGCCGCCCGCTCCGCGCCCGATTCCGCCTCGCGTTCCGGCGCAGACACCTGGCTGAACGAGTTGATCTGGCGTGAGTTTTACCAGTCCATTCTTTTCCATTTCCCCCACGTGCTGCAAAAAGCCTTCAACCCGGCCTTGCGGCAGGTGCCCTGGCGCAGCGCGCCCGCCGACCTGCACGCCTGGCAGAAAGGCCTGACTGGTTACCCGGTGGTGGATGCCGCCATGCGCCAGTTGGCCGCCACGGGCTGGATGCACAACCGCGCGCGCATGATCACCGCTTCGTTTCTGGTCAAAGACCTGCTGATCGACTGGCGCGCCGGCGAGCGCTGGTTCATGCGCCAACTGGTGGACGGCGACCCCGCCGCCAACAACGGCGGCTGGCAGTGGACCGCCGGCACCGGCACCGACGCCGCGCCTTACTTCCGCGTTTTCAACCCCATCCTGCAGGGCGCCAAATTTGATCCCAATGGAGAGTACGTGCGCCGCTGGGTACCCGAACTGGCGACCGTGCCGGACGCTTTCATTCACCACCCGTGGGACATGCCGTCCGCCGAACAGCGCCGCCTCGGCGTGCAAATCGGTGCGGATTACCCCGCGCCGATCGTTGATCATGCCGCGGCACGCGAGCGCGTGCTGTCGGCCTATGGCGCTTCAAAAAGCGCGGCATCGCAATAGCTTACGAACTATTCGTCTGGTTTGCGCTTGTGAGCTCGCCTGTTGACAGGTACGACAATCGCCCGGATGCCCACATCAAAACGAGAATCCCACACGGCAGCAGAACACTCCAGGCATCCCATCCCAGGCGAACGGCGACCAGCAACAGCGCCCAGGAAACCACATCCACCCATAAAAAGACTGTGGCCGTCAATAAAAAAGGCTGGTTTTTGCAAACCAGAGCTTCAATGCCCAGCATCATTGGGATAATGAGCAAGAGTTGGTCGTAGTTCCATAGATAAGGGCTGAGGATCAGGGTCAGTGGAATGGCAACCCCAAGCGCGTGCCGAAAATCGATCTTTGCGCGATGCTTAACCAGCCAGAAGAGATAGCAACCCGACATCATCAGGCTTGCCCCCAGCCAGATTCCATTTGCAATCATCGGCCGGGTTGGAAACAAAGCCCAGGTCGCGCCGCGCAACGTGGGTGTAAACGGGTTTGTCGCAAATTTGAGCAGGCTGGTTTGAATTAAGGCCGCCAGCCAATTCGGGTCGACCAGGAATCCCACTGCATACAGCCCAACTATCGACCCTGCCAGCACCACAATCGCCTTGACCCGATGTTGAACCAACAGCCAGAGGCCCACCAATCCAATCAACGGCACGCCCAATTGAGGTTTAAGCGCAGTGACGGCCAACAAGAGCATCGACCATCGCGTGTGGCCGCGTTCATACAGCCACGTCGCCCCGGCCAGGCAGATCAGGAACAAGGGGGCGTTTTGACCAATAACCATATCGGCAACAAAAGGGCGAAATAGGAAGGCCGAGACCAGCAGCCATGCGAAATGGGTTTTTATTTTCGCCGGCGACCAGCCCGACATTAAGAAGCGCAACGAACCCGCGACGAAAAATTGAGAGACCCAGCGCCATGCCACCGAGGCCACCGGCAAGGGCAAGATGGAGATCGGGATAAAAAGGATTGCCATGCTTGCCGGATAAAAGAAACCGGCTTCCACCCAGGTGGAGCCATACAGGGCATGGTAATGCTGCCACTGGGTCGGATCAAACGGCGTTTGCCCATCCAAAATCATTCGGCCGCTTAACCAGAAGGCGAAGAAATCGACATCCTTGCTCGCTCGAGTACCGGAACCGGAATACAACGCGATGATTAAAAACAAAATACCCGGTAGCACCGTCCACGCAATCCCCCCAAAACGTGACCGTCTGCCGGGTATTTTCATTCACTCAACCTGTGACAACGCCTCAATCCACCCCGTACACCACGTTCTCTTCCAGGAAACGCAGCGCCGAGTTGTAGTAATCGATGATGGTTTCACTGCGCCGGAAACCGTGCCCCTCACCGGGATATAATCGGTACAACGACGTCACGCCCGCGCGCTGCAGTGCCTGCACCATCGATTCGGTCTGGGCGGGCGGCACCACCACGTCTTCCGCGCCCTGGAAGAAGGCCAGCGCATCGCGGATTTTTGCGCAGTGCGTCAGCGGCGAGCGCTCGCGGTACAGCGCGCCGGCTTCCGGCAGCGAGCCGACCAGTGAATCGGTATAGTGCAGCTCAAATTTGTGCGTGTCGCGCGCCAGCGCAAACAAATCCGTCACGCCAAAGCAGCAAATGCCCGCGCGGAACAGCCCCGGGTGATGGGCCAGCGCGTTCAGCACGGTGTAGCCGCCCGCGCTGCCGCCGCTGATCACCAGACGCTTGGGATCGGCCAACCCCTGGGTGATCAACGCCCGCGCCGCGCCGGCAGCGTCTTCGGTATCGGTCACACCCCAGTTGCCGCGCAGCGCATTTAGATAACGCCGCCCGTAGGTGCTCGAGCCGCGGTAATTGACCTCCATATACCCAAAGCCGCGCGTGGTGAAGAACAGCACATCAGAGCTGTACCCCACCGGCGCCACCGAGCTGGGCCCGCCGTGAATGTGCAGGATGACCGGCGGCAGGCCGCGGCCGCTGAAGCGCGGGTTGGTGGGCGGAGTGTACAGGCCGTGCACCGGCGTGCCGTCCTTGGCCGCCCAGGTTACGGCTTGCGGCACGCCGAAATAATCCGCCGGGATGTCTTCACCCTGCGAGCGCATCACCACGCGCATGCCGTGCTTGTCCATGCGCACAATGCGATCGGGGATGGACGGCGCCGAGGCAATGAACGCCAGCGAATCATCCGCCGGCGAGACGCTCAACTGGCGGATGCGCGTGTACGGCGCGCACTCGATCGGCTGTGACTTGCCGGCCAGGTCCACCGACCACAGACCGAACGCCCCCGCCAGCACGCGGGTGTAGGAGAGGCGCTGCGACGTGCGGCTCCAGCCGTAGCTGTGAATACCCTGCACCCAGGCCAGATCGCTCAAGTGGAAGTCGCCTTCCACCAGCACCTTCTTTTCCATGGTTTGCAGGTCCAACACTTCCAGGCGGTCCCACTCGTCGCCGGTGACAATGTAACTCAACCAGCGCCCGTCCGGCGAGAAGAGCGGCTGGGCCACGGGCGTATCCGCGCCGCCGGCCACAACCTGCTCATCCGTCAGGCGCGGCGGGCTGCCGGCCGCGCGCCCCAGCTTCAGGCGCGTGCCGTCCCACGGCATGTTGGGGTGATCCCACTCCACCCAAGCCACCCACTCGCCGCCCGGATGCCAGACCGGATTCATGTAGAAATCGGCACCGCGCGCAAACTGCACCGGCCAGTCGCGTCCTTCGGCATCCACCAGCCCGAGCCGGTCGTTTTGCCCGTCGGAGAAGACGTACAGCACCCAACGGCCGTCGGGTGAGAGCACTGGCGAGGCGCACATGCCGAACGGCGGGGTGATCGGGCGGGCTTGCCCGGCGCCCAACGGGCGGCGATACAGCCGTCCGCCGCGTTCGGCGAAGATGATCGCATCCACGCCGCTGGTAAATTCGCCGCCGCCGTAGCCCACCGGCCCGCGCACATTCAGCTCGTCCGTCAGCTCACGCGACGCTTCGCCTTCGGCCTGGCACACCAGCACGCCGCGTCCCGAGCGCCCTTCCAGCCACAACAGGCTGCGCCCATCCTGGCTCCATTGTACTTCGTCCAGCCGGCGGCTTTGCCCCAGCATCTGCGCCGAAAGCGGGCTGGACCACAACCCAAAGGCTCTCCGTTCACGCGCATCCGAAGGATTCATGCGATGTGCCCTCCAAATTTCTCAATCAGCCTGGCGCGCGGCTGATAACCAGTCAGGCGCTCAATCTCTTTGCCGCCTTTGAACAACAGAGTGGTCGGCACGCTCATAATACCAAAGCTGATCATCAGGTCTTCTGCCTCGTCCACGTTCACATGCAGCAGGGTCATGCGTCCGTTCCACTGCGCCGCCAACTGCTCCAACTCCGGCTCCAGGCGTTTGCACGGCCCGCACCATTCGGCGCCAAATTCCACCATCACGGGCAGCGCGGCCTTCAACACCCGATCTTCAAACTGCTCTTGCGTCACTTCCTGTAAACGACTCATCATCCCTCCTGAAATGGGAATAATCATAAAAAACACCCGACCGGGCAACGCCGGACGGGTGAACCTGCCATCGAGCAGAAACCCCGCCGCCGCGCGGCGCCGACTGTTCCTGCCTGTATTATAGTGTTGTTTTATAGATCGCGCGGGCGCCAGAGGTCCAAAAGGCGGCAGTCGATCGTCAGATCAAAGGCCTGCCAGGTGCGCACCGGCACCTGAATGTGGGCGATCGCGCCGGTGGGCAGCGATTCCACTTTTTCCACCAGCAGTTGCAGCAGCCCTTCCAGGCCGGGGTTGTGCCCCACCACCAGCACGGTCTGCACCTCATCCGGCAGGGCTTTCAACGCGGCGATGTAGGCCGGCGGTTCAGCCATGTACAATTGGTCCAGGGTTTGAATTTCGCCGCCAAAGCCGCATTTCTCGGCGACAATTTGCGCCGTATGAGCGGCGCGTACGGCGGTTGAACTGAGGATGCTGTCCGGGCACAGTTTTTCGTCACGGATCAGCTTACCCATGCGCGGGGCGTCTTTCTCGCCGCGCTTGTTCAGCGGTCGTTCGGTGTCCTGCAGGCCGGCATCGCTCCAGCTCGATTTGGCATGACGCATCAACAATAGCGTTTTCATCTCCGTCTCCACGGAACAAGATCAATTTTCCACTTTTAAGAGTATACCATGCCGGCCAAACGAAAAACACCCACCAACCCACCGTTAACAAGATATTAAACCCGCTCCGGCGGCAAGCTTCCCGTATAATAAACGCATGTCCCCCGCCCTGCGTCGTTTTCCTCTGCTGACCGCTCTGCTGATCCTCGCCGCCGCGCTGGTGGCCGGCTGGCTGGCGCTCACTCCGCCGGGCCTGACGGGCAAGTTCCACGCGGTGGGCTATGCCGTCTGCCACCAGATCGAATCGCGCACGTTCACGTTCGGCGGGCAGTTCCTGCCGCTGTGCGCGCGCTGCTCGGGCTTTTATCTCGGGTCGCTGGCCGGCGGGATTTTTTTATTCTCACGCGGACGCCGCGGCGGGCTGCCCCCGCGCCGCCTGTGGCCGCTGCTGATGGCGCTGGTGGCCGCTTACGCCCTCGACGGTCTCAACTCGCTGCTGTCGCTCCCGGCAGATTTGCCCCACCTGTACCCGCCGTCCAATCCGCTGCGCCTGTTCACCGGCCTGGGCATGAGCCTGACGGTGGCCGCGCTGGTGACGGCGGTCTTCAACATGGCCGCCTGGGCCGATTGCGATGATCAACCCGCGCTGCGCGGCTGGGGCGATGTGGGACGGTTGGCGCTGATTCTGGGTGCAATCGCCGCGCTGACCCTGTCGGGCTGGGACGCGCTGCTTTATCCGCTGGCGCTGCTCTCTGCGCTGGCCGTGCCGTCCTTCCTCACCCTGCTGCACGCCGCGCTGTGGATCATCGTCTTCAAACAGGAGGGCCGGCAGCGGCGTTTCGCGCAGCTTGCCCCGTTCCTGGCGGCGGGGTTCATCAGCGCCCTGCTGCAAATCGCGTTGATGGATTGGGCGCGTCTCGCCCTCACCGGCACATGGGCCGCCATCGGATAAATTGGCACCACAGAGACACAGAGGACACGGCGAAGATTATTAAAAATCTCTTCTCTGCGCCTCCGCGGTGAATCTTAACTCGTCCTTTACGGTCCTTGCGGCGTTGCGTGACACGCCTCCCCGATCAAAAAGGGAAAGGTGCGGTCAAAAACCGACCGCACCCTACAGAACTTTTTAATATTCTATTCTCTGCGCCTCTGCGGTGAACAATCTTCTCATCCCACTCCCCCACCCAGGCGCACCTGCACCGGCGCGGCGAACGCCCGCTGCAGCTCCGCCAGCGCCGCGCGCGCCTCGGCATCCTCCTGCACGCTCAACGCCAACGCCTCAAACTCATCCTCGTCCAGCACCAACTGCCGCCCATCGGGGAAGACCAGCAAATCAAGCGCCAGGTCGACATAACTCACCTGCCCGTCGCGCAGCTCGGCCGGACGGCACACATTGCAATACCAGCCCTTCAACGCATCCGTCTGCCGGTCGTGAATCTCAAAAATGTTGTACCAGCGGTCCGTGTAATACATCTCCACAAAGCGATCGCCCTGCCCCAGCAGCATCCCATGGAACGGATAGTCCGGGCGGTTGAAGAACGCCTCCAGCAGCACCCCTTCGGGCAGGCGCGACAACACCCGTCCACTGTAGCGCCAGGTTTCCTCGCCGGCTGTGTTTTTCTTGATCACCACGATCTCACTCATGCGCGCCTCCCAGGCACTGTACCGCGTCGGCGGGCAAACGCAGGCACACCGCCGCGCCCACCGCCAACGGCTGCGGCAGCATAAAGGTTAGCAGCGCGCCGTTGACCGCGCGCAGCCCGATTTGATAATGCTCCCCGCGGAAGACCGCCTCCTCCACC
>DAOUGY010000382.1:0-3501 GCA_034428975.1 Anaerolineaceae bacterium
GGGTGGTGGGGAACTGAATGCCGGCTTTGATGCGGTCGTAATACATCTTCAAGCGGCCAACGCCGTGGGATTCAATGCCGCGCAAGTCGGATGCGATGAGAACATCCGCGCAGACGCGAGCCTCGTCGGCCGGTACGCCCAAATGCACAAATGTGTCCATCATAAAACGGTGCAGAACATCCACGGGCAGAAAATGCAGATCTCCAGGCATATGCAGCTCCTTTATCGATATTAAACTTGCCCGGCAGCCGCGGCTTCGATGGAAGCGGGTGGCTTGCCGGGCGTGAGTGCGCGCGTGGGCAGTAAGGCCGCCGGGTCGATTATAACATCATTACTTGAGCAGTTCCTGCGCGGCGAAGGAGCGATATGGCGAGACAATGGACAAGGTTTCGGCGTCCTCGGGGGTGTTTTGGCCGTTCACCATGCGGGTAAGCAGCTCGCCAACACCCGGCCCGAGCATGTAGCCTTGCCCGCACATGCCGACGGCCTGGAGCAGGCCTTGAATCTCGTTGCTCCAACCGATGATGGGGTAACCGTCGGGAGTCATGGGGTATAGACCGCGCCAGGTGCGCCGGACGCGGATATTCTTGAGGCGTGGCATGACTTCCAAAATGCGTTTGGACACCATCGGCAGGAATTCGCTGGTTTCACGCGTGTCAAATCCCCAGATGTTGGGGCTGGGCGTGATGCAGAAGAAAATTTGCCCGGTAAGGTGCTGATAGAAGTAGTAGTTGGACGATCCGGGGCTGGGGCGCATATCCACAACCATCGGATCGAGGAAATGGGCGACCGGTTCGGTGATTGCGGCTTCGTGCGAATCGGGCTTGACGGGAATTTCGAGACCCATCAGCTTGCCCACATTCGCCGCCCAGGGGCCGGCGGCATTGATCAGCACGTCACAGCCGTATTCGCCGTGTGGAGTGGTCACGGCGACGATTTTGCCACTGCGTGTGTTTACGCCGGTGACCGGCTCGTTGAATTTGAAGGTCGCACCGAGGCGGATGGCGTGATCGTAAAAGGCGTGCACGGTGAGCAGCGGCGAGGCGTTGCCGTCCTCGGGGGAGAAGGTGCCGCCCAACAACCCTTGCGGGTTGAGATCGGGAATGATCTCGCGCATTTGTCGCGCATCCAGCCAATCGATGTTCAGACCGTAGGCTTTTTGGGTTTTCAGCAATTCCTTAAGGATGGTTTCCTCGCGCTCGCGGTAGACCGGGAACGCATACCCACCCTTGAACCACTCCAGCTCATCGCCGTACTGATCCTTCCAGGTGGAAAAAATTTCGATGCTGCGCAGGCACAGGCGGATTTTGGCCGGGTCGGAGTGGGTGGCGCGAATGCCGCCGATGGCTTTTTTGTTTGAGCCCTGGCCGACACTGGGGAGCGAATCGAGCACCAGTACTCGGTTTCCGGCTTGCGAGAGATAAAACGCGGCGGGCGTCCCGATCGACCCGGCGCCGATGATGATCACATCAAAATGGGGGATGGTTTTCTCGGTCATGCGACACGTCCTCTAGCGCTCGGGTTTCTTGGTGACGCCGGCGAAGTATTCCAACGGTACTTCCACAAATACCGGGCGTTTGGAATACTCGACGATTTGGTCGTTGGGGATACCTTCTTCCCGGAACAGACGGTGGATGAGGGCGTCGCACGTTTTGCCACCACACGCGCCCATGCCAGCGCGGGTGACAATTTTGATCTCGTTCATGTCCCGGTAGCCACGGCGGATCAGATCGCGGATTTCGCCGGCGGATACGCGCTCGCAACGGCAGACGATGGTGTCGTCATGGATATGCTCGACGTAGTGATCCATGGGGCGGGTGATGGTCTGTTCCTGCACGCGAACGCCGGCTATGCGTGTAGCAATTGTTGGCTCGGCCTGCACCTGAATGACCATGGTGCGGTCGCTGGTGGGAATGGCGTGTACATCCAGCACTTCCACGTCTCCAAGCGAGTTGCCTTCGGTGTCGAGCACGGTGACCATGTCGCGCTTTTGGATGGTTTCGCGAGTGAACTCGTAGGGGATGGAGACAGTGGGCAGGCTGGCATTGGTGCGATAATCCACCAGGGTAATGGCCAGGCCCGGACAGCCGACCACGCAGCGCTCACAGACCTCACAGCAATAACTGTTGCCGAGGAAGGCGGGTACGGAGCGGATGTCGCTTTTGCTGATCTCGATGAGACCGTGCGAGCAGAGCGTGGAGCAAGGATTGCAGGGGATCTCCTGGGTGCAGTGGAACACGGGCATCACGCCGCTGGTCCCTTCGGGCAGGTTTTCTTCATATACCTTGCCGGGGCGAGATTTGAGGATTTCACCGGTACGGTACCAGCTTTGCGGCACTTCCACGGTTTCCACACCCAGCTCGCGGGCGATCTCCAGGCCTTTGATTTTGCCGGAGTAGATAGCTGCCGATGCTTCGGCGATCTCTTCGGCGTCACCGGCGACAAAGGCCTTCAGGCCGAAATCAACGGCTTTCTTGTGAAATTCATTGACGGGATCGAGGCCGACAGCCACCAACACGCTATCGCATTCGAAGGATTTCTCGGTGCCGGGAATGGCGCGGAACTGGTTGTCCACCCGAGCGATGGTGACCGATTCTACTTTCTGGTCGCCGTTGGCCGAGAGGATGGTGTGCGACGTGTAAATCGGCACACCCATGCGCACCAGTTTGTCCTTATGCACTTTATAACCGCCGCATTCGGGCAGGGCTTCCACCAGGCCGACGACACTGATGCCGGCTTGCAGGGCGTGATAGCCGGCGATGAGGCCGACGTTGCCTCCGCCCACGATGAAGAGCATCTCTGCCGGACGAATCAGGTCGCGGTTGACGAGGGTTTGGAAGGCGCCTGCGCCGTACACGCCGGGCAGGGTGTTGCCGCGGAAAGCCAGGAATTTTTCGCGTGCGCCGGTGGCAGTGAGCAAAATTTGAGGCTTGACCAGCACATATTCACCTCCTTCGCGCAGCACTCCCACGCGCTGGTCGCTGAACACAGCCAGGCAGGTGGATTGCAGCCAGATTTCGATGCTGGAGTACTCACGCAATTCACGTTCCAGTCGGGTGGCGATGTCGATGCCGCGCGTACCGGCATAAACGGCATTGGTGGAGCCAAAAAAGCGGTGGGTTTGCAAAACCAGTTTTCCGCCCAGGCGGTGTTTGTCATCGATGATGATGGCTTTCACGCCGCGTTTGCCCAGCTCAATGGCCGCCGACAGGCCGGCGGGGCCGCCGCCTAGAATTAGTACCGGAACGTCCAATTCTGGCACCGATTGCATTGCAGGAACTTCTGCTACTGAAGGAAGCACGGGCAGATTATCCGCCGGGAGGACGTGGACACCAGGTTTCACCAGTTCCATGCAGGATTTGACCGGCTGATCATCCGCCAGCACCATGCACTGCGAGCATTGGCCATTGGCACAGAAAATCCCCTGTGGCGATCCGTCTTTGGTGTGGTGGCCGAAGACGCGGATGCCGTGCGCAAAAAGAGCAGAAGCGATGGTCTCGC
>DAOUGY010000383.1:0-3024 GCA_034428975.1 Anaerolineaceae bacterium
TCTCGCGGGCGTAGCCCTGCCCCTGATAGGCGCGCGCCAGCGTTACGCCAATCTCGGCCTGGCGGCGGTCTTCGCGCAGAATCTGAAAAGCGCAGTCGCCAATTAATGCCCCACCATCGCGCAATTCCACAGCTGTCTGGTACCAATCGCCCGGCTGCTCGCCCGGGTGCGCGGCGGACATCTCACGCACGAAGCGCTCGGCCTGGTCCAGACTGTAGGGCGCGTCCCAGCCCTGGTAACGCGCCACCTCCGGGTCGGAACGGTAGGCGGCAAAGGCGGCGGCATCGCGCGGCTCAAAGGCGCGCAAGATCAGGCGTTGGGTGAGGATGGCTTCAAACATGGCCTGGTTTCTCCCGGTAGCAAATCCAATTCTTGACTGATTGTACTCAAGACCGCCGGAATCTCCTATAATGGAATCCCTTTCGATATTGGAAAGTGAGATTCCCCATGACATTGCATGCCCGCTGTTACCAACCGGAAGATTATTGGCGCATTCGCGCCTTTCTGCGCGCCCTGCTGCCGCTGAACGAGGATCGTCAGCGCTGCTGGGACGTGGTGCGTTTCGACTACTGGCTGTGGCACGGCGTCGCCAACCTGGAGCATTTCAACCTGCCGGAAGTTGTCACCCTGTGGGAAGACACGCGCGGCGAAATCGCCGCGGTGCTGCACCCGGAAAACCCCGGCGAAGCCTTTTTGGAGATTCACCCCGCGCTGCGCAGCGCTGAACTGGAAGAGGAAATGATTTCCCTGGCCGAGCAGCACCTGACGCGCACCCACCCAGACGGCTCGCGCTCGCTGTGCATCTGGTCGCCGCGCGGTGATGCGCTGCGCGTGCCGCTGCTGCAACAGCGCGGTTATACCCCCACCGGCGACCCTGAAGTGCAGCACCGCCGCCGGCTGGATGCGCCCATCCCCGATGTGCCGCTGCCGCCCGGTTATCACGTGCGCGCGCTGGGCGACGGTGCTGAGCTGCTGGAGCGCTGCTACGCCTCGGGGTTGGCCTTTCACCCGGACGACATCCGCATCGCGGTGGACAACCGCAACGACGTGAACTGGTACCGCAACATTCAGAGCGCGCCGCTTTACCGCCGCGACCTGGACCTGGTGGCACTGACCCCTGACGGCGCGGTGGCGTCTTTTTGCACGGTGTGGTTCGACGACGTCAACCGCGTAGGCGTGTTCGAGCCGGTCGGTACGGCGCCCGCCCACCAGCGCCGCGGGCTGGGTAAAGTGGTGATGACCGAGGGCCTGCGCCGCCTGAAGCGCATGGGCGCGCGGCTGGCCTTTGTCAGCTCCTACTCGGCAGCGGCCGGCGCGCTGTATGATTCCATGGGCTTCACCGACAGCGAGTGGAGCGAGCCGTGGCTGCGCGCGGGATGAAACTGCCTGTTGTCAAACACCGTCGGGGTGCTACACTATAAAAGCGGTATCGCGCCCCACGGGATGATTCCGCGCCGGGCGCATTCGCCAACCCAAAACATCCACCGGCATTGCCGCTCGTCACCGCCGCCACCCGTCTTTGTATCGACAGGGTACGCGCATGTTGCACAATCAATCCGTTCCATCTTCCCGGCCGCCGATCCACCACCTCTGGCAGGTTGTGCGTCTGATTTGTCTGACGCTGCTGCTTGCCTCCTGCGCCGGAACCGCCACAGTCTCCCCCACGCTCGCGCCGGTGGTTGCCCAGCCGCTGCCGCCGCTCACCCCCTACGCCTATCACAACCTGCGTTTTGACAACCTGTCGCTGGCCCAGGGCCTTTCGCAAAGCGTGGTGATCACCTCGCTGCAGGATCGCAACGGCTTCATGTGGTTTGGCACGCAGGACGGCCTGAATCGCTTCGACGGGTATGAGTTCGTGGTGTACAAACACGATCCGGCCGACCCCGCTTCGTTGAGCAACAACTTCATCCAGGCGCTGGTGGAAACGGACGACGGCGCGCTGTGGGTGGGCACGTTCGGCGGCGGGCTGGACCGTTTGGACCCGCTGACCGGTCAATTCACGCACTTCCGTCATAATCCCACCGACCCGACGACCATCGGCAGCAACATGGTGCAATCCATCGCGCGGGCCGCCGACGGCACGCTCTGGCTGGGATCCAATGGCGGCGGGTTGAGCCAGTTCAACCCAGCGGATGGTCGCGCCAAAGTGTACCGCGCCAATCAGGATCTGCCCCACACCTTAAGCAGCGATGTCGTTCTGGACGTGCTGGTGGACAACGAGGGGCAGGTGTGGGCCGGCACGCTCGACAGCGGCATCAGCCGCCTGAATCCCCGCACGGGGGAGTTCACCAATCTGCGCCACAGCGATGAGAACGCCGACAGCCTGTCGAACGACAATATCCAGGCGCTGTTCCTGGACAGCCGCGGGCAGGTGTGGGTGGGCACTGCCACCGGCGGGTTGGAGCGTTTCGACGCGCAGACCGGCGGATTTGTGCACTATATCCCTGTGCAGGACGACCCCGGCAGCCTGCCGGACGTGAACGTGCAGGCCGTCTTCGAAGACGATCAGGGCATCCTGTGGGTGGGCACGGCATCCAGTGGGCTGTGCCGCCTGGATGCCGCCAGCGCCGACTTCACTTGCTACCGCAATCAACCCGGCGTCCCGGCCAGCCTGAGCAACAACAATGTGGTTTCCATCTATCAAGATCGCGGCGGGGTGTACTGGGTGGGCACGTTCGGCGGCGGCGTGAATCGCTTTGACCCGCGCAAAAACAAATTCGAACTGATTCAACATCAGCCCGGCCACAACGATACCCTGGTGGATAACAGCATCTGGTCGGTGTGGGTGGACCGGCATGCCGAAGTGTGGGTGGGCACCAACGGGGGGTTAAGCCGCATCGACCGTGCCCACGGCAGCGTGCAAAACTACGTTCATCAGGACAACGACCCCAACAGCCTGGGCGACAACATCGTGTGGAGCATCGTCGAATCGCGCTCCGGCAGCCTGTGGTTTGGCACCAACGCCGGGTTAAGCCGTTACCGCCCCGAACTGGACGCCTTTGAGAATATCCCCGGCGCGACCGT
>DAOUGY010000384.1:0-3743 GCA_034428975.1 Anaerolineaceae bacterium
TGCAGCGTGCCCTGAAGACGTATACCGATCACGCACCCGAATGGCAGGGGATGCAAAAACGCGGCGTTCAGCAAGATTTCTCCTGGGGGCGTTATGCCGTGCAATATGGAAATGTTTACCTTGACCTGATGGAGGTGAAACGATGAAAACCCGTGCCGTCATTTTGGCCGGCGGTGAAGGCACCCGCCTGGGGGTCTTGACCGCCAAACGCACCAAACCGGCCGTCATGTTCGCCGGAAAATACCGCATTATTGACTTTCCGCTCTCCAATTGCATCAATTCCGACCTGGTGGATGTGATGGTTATCGCCCAGTACCGCCCGCAATCGCTCATCGAACACATCGGCGCCGGCGGCCCCTGGGATCTCAACCGTGATTTCACCGGCGGTGTGCGCGTCTACACCCCCTACCGCGGGCGCTCTTCGTCCTGGTTTGTCGGCACCGCCGACGCCATCCAACAAAACTTCTCCTTCATCAAACGCGGTGACCCCGACTTCATTTTGATCCTCTCCGGCGACCACATTTATTCAATGGATTATCGCCCGATGATCGAGTACCACATCCACAACCAGGCCGAAGTGACCATCGCCGCCATTCCGGTGCCAATCGAAGAAGCCTCGCGCTACGGCATTGTCGGTGTGGACAAAGATCAGCGCGTCACCTCCTTCGTCGAAAAACCCAAAGAGCCGCCGTCCAACCTGGCCAACATGGGCGTGTATCTCTTCAACCGATCCGTGCTCGACCGCGCCCTGTGGGAAGACCACATTCGCCCCGATTCCCACCACGACTTCGGCAAAGACATCCTTCCTGCACTGGTGGCGGATGGCCATCGTGTGTTTGCCTTCCCCTATACCGGTTACTGGATGGATGTTGGCACGGTGAGTTCGTACTGGCAGGCGCACATGGATCTGCTTAAATCGCCGCCGACCTTCAATCTGTATGCCCGCGACTGGACCATCCACACCCGCACCGAGGAACGACCGCCGGCGCTGCTTCGCCCCGGCGCAGCGGTGGAAGACAGCCTGATTTGCACCGGCTGCATCATCGAAGAAGGCGCCAAAGTGGTGCGCTCGATCCTCTCGCCGGGCGTGATTGTGCGCAAAGGCGCCACTGTGATTGAGTCGATCCTGCTCACCGATGCCGTCGTCTGCGAAAATGCCGTCGTGGAACGCGCCGTGCTCGACAAGCGCGCGGAGATTGGCGCCCGCAGCCGTGTTGGCGGAATCGTCGAGGATGAGTTATCCATTGCCATGGTCGGCAAAAATTCCTGCATTCCCGAAGACTTCACCATCGAACCAGGCGCTATGGTCGGTACGGATGTCATTGCATCCGATTTCAACTCCAATATCATCAAGTCAGGCCAACATATTCAAACCCTGAGGCTGCCGAATGAAATTTAACCGCTCTTCCGGTATCATCCTTCATCCCACCAGCTTGCCAGGTCCCGACGGCATCGGTGACCTGGGCCCCGAAGCGTATCGCTGGATCAATTTCTTATCCGAAAGCGGCTGCCGCCTGTGGCAGGTGTTGCCCCTTGGCCCCACCGGTTACGGCGACTCGCCCTACCAGTGCTTTTCGGCCTTTGCCGGTAATCCCTACCTCGTCAGCCCGGTGATGTTGCTGGAAGATGACTTGCTGACCCTGGCCGATCTGTCGGACCGCCCGGCCTTTCCCGAAGGCAACATCGATTTTGGCGCAGCCATCACCTGGAAACTCACCCTGCTCGACCGCGCCTATGCGCGCTTCACCGCCTCCAAACATACGGCGTTGCGCAAAGAGCTGGCCGCGTTTGAAGAGCAAAACCGCTTCTGGCTGCCCGATTTCACCCTGTTCATGGCGATCAAAGAGTCGCTGGGTGGGATCGCCTGGGAAAACTGGCCTGCTCCGCTGCGGACTCGCGACCCGCAAACCCTGCAGGAATTCGCCACCACTCACCGCGCCGACATCGAACGCCACACCCTGCGCCAGTTCCTTTTCTTCCGTCAGTGGCAAGCCTTGCGCGACTATGCGCATGCCCGTGAAATCCAGATCATCGGCGATATTCCCATCTTCGTCGCGGCCGATTCCTCGGATGCCTGGTCACACCCCGAAATGTTCTACTTCGATGACAACGGTCGCCCGACGGTGGTGGCCGGCGTTCCGCCGGATTATTTCTCGCCCACCGGACAGTTGTGGGGCAACCCGCTCTACCACTGGGATGCGCACAAAGCCGTCGGCTACGAATGGTGGTTGCAGCGTCTGACGGCCTGCCTCAAACTGGTGGACATCATCCGCCTCGATCATTTCCGCGGCTTTGCCGGATACTGGGAAATTCCCGCCGGCATGCCCACCGCCGAAATCGGTCGCTGGGTACCCGGCCCCGGCAAGGATTTCTTCCGTACTATCGAGGAAAAAATGGGCGGACTGCCTATCATCGCCGAAGACCTGGGAGAGATCACGCCCGACGTGGTGGAACTGCGCGACGCCTTCCACCTGCCCGGAATGAAAATCATGCAGTTCGGCTTCTCGTCCGGCCCCACCGATCCCTTCCTGCCGCACAATTACCCGGTCAACTGCGTGGCCTACACGGGCACCCACGACAACGATACCGTCCTGGGTTGGTACCAGACCGCTCCGGAGGAGGAAACCGATTTCTGCCGCCGTTACCTGGCCCGCTCCGGTGCAGATATCTCCTGGGATATGCTGCGCGGCGTCTGGTCCTCGGTAGCGGTGATGACCCTGGCCCCCATGCAGGATTTGCTCAGCCTGGGCGGTGAAGCGCGCATGAACTTCCCGGGCCGCCCCAGCGGCAACTGGGCCTGGCGCATGCCGGCCAGCGCGCTCAGCCCCGAACTGAACGCCCGGCTGTATGAGGTTAACTACCTGTACAGCCGTCTGCCGGAAGAGCTGCTCATCAAGCCGGAAACCGAATAAACCAAAAAAACGGGGTCGGGACAAGTCCCGACCCCGTTTGCATCATCTGTTGAGGGCTATCCGGCGGATTCCGAATTGGACGCCCGGGTCGATGCACCATTTTCCAGCCGCGAAGACAGGTAAATTCCTGCCAGGATAAACCCGCCGCCCACCAGCTCCAGCGCGGAGGGCGATTCATGCAGGAACAGGTAGGCCAGAATAATGGTTCCCACCGGTTCGCCCAGCAGCGCCACCGATACGGTGGACGTGGGCAGGTATTTCAACGCCCAGTTCAACGACGAATGCCCCAGTAGTTGTGGAACCAGCGCCAGCAGCACAAAGATCAGGTAGGTTTGCGGGGCATATCCGCTCAGCGACAGACCGTTCACGCCCACCAGAGCCAGCAAAATCAGCGCGGCGCTGCCGTACACGCTGAATGTGTAAGGGGTTAGCGCCAGGCTTTCGCGCACGCGCCGCCCCACCATCAAGTAGCCGGCGGCCATCCATGCGCCAAACAGCGCCAGGAAATTCCCACGGAACACCGTGCCCTCAAAAAAGGTGTCAAACCCACTGCAGCGCAGCCCACCGGTCAGGCTGCACGAGTCGCTCAAGGCCACCACCGTGCCGCCCACCAGCGCCAGCACCATGCCGATCAACACGTTGCGCGATACACGCTCTTTCAGAAAGATGGGCGAGAACAGCGCCACCCACAGCGGCGTGGTCGTCACCAGCACCACCGAACTGGCCACCGATGTGTACTCCAGCGAGGTGATCCAGGCGGCAAAGTGCAACGCCAGGAACACGCCCGCCAGCACGATCAGCGCGATTTGCTTGCCACGCAGCGCCGCAAAA
>DAOUGY010000385.1:0-38793 GCA_034428975.1 Anaerolineaceae bacterium
GGAGCGCCTCAAGCGCGTCAACTGGCTGCTGGCCCAGGAGCTGGATGTGCTCCAGCTTGAAGACGAGATCCAAAGTCGCGTCCAGAATGAAGTGGACCGCTCGCAGCGCGAGTTTTACCTGCGCGAGCAAATGAAAGCCATTCAGACCGAACTGGGCGAAGGGGACATCTGGGCGCGCGAGATCGCCGAGGTGAAGACCAAGATTCAGGACGGCAAATTCCCGGATGAAGTGCGCGCCGCGGCGTTGAAAGAAGTGGAACGTCTGGCGCAAATGCAGCCCATGTCGCCGGAAGTGGGCATGATTCGCAGTTACCTGGACTGGGTGATCGAGTTGCCGTGGGTTGAGGCGACAGAAGACAACCTGGATGTGGCGCATGCTGCCAAGTTGCTGGAAAAATATCATTATGGGCTGGGAAAAGCGAAAGACCGCATTCTGGAATACATCGCAGTGCGCAGCCTGAAGCCCAAGAAACCACGCCAACCGATTTTATGCTTTGTCGGCCCGCCCGGAACCGGAAAGACCTCGCTGGGGCGCTCGATTGCCGAAGCGCTAGGGCGCAAGTTTGTGCGCCTGTCGCTGGGGGGGGTGCGGGATGAGGCGGAGATCCGCGGGCACCGCCGCACCTACATCGGCGCGCTGCCAGGGCGGATATTGCAAACTATGCGACGGGCGGGCAGCATCAACCCGTTGTTCATGCTGGATGAGATTGACAAACTCGGCGCGGACTTCCGCGGTGATCCGTCATCGGCGCTGCTTGAGGTGTTGGATCCCGAACAGAATTCAGCCTTTTCAGATCATTACCTGGAGCTGTCCTACGATCTGTCGCAGGTGATGTTCATCACCACGGCCAACTCCACGGCCGCCATTCCGGCGGCGCTGTTGGACCGCATGGAAGTGCTGGAGTTCCCGGGGTACATTGAAGAAGAAAAGGTGGAGATTGCGCGGCGATTCTTGATCCCGCGGCAGTTGGAAGAATGCGGCCTGGATGACAAAATGGTGCGTTTCCAAGACTCGGCGGTGCGCAAGATCATCGAGGAATACACCTACGAAGCCGGCGTGCGTAACCTGGAACGCGAAATTGGGCACATGTGCCGTAAAGCGGCTCGCCTGAAAGCCGAAGGAAAACGCCATCCGCACGCACTGACGCCCTCTACGGTGGAAAAATTCCTGGGTCCGCCGGAGTTCTTCATGTCCGAAGCGGAGCGGCAGGATGAAGAAGGCGTGGCCACGGCTGTGGCCTGGACGGAAAGCGGCGGTGAAATCATGCCGGTGGAAGTGCTGATCCTGGAGGGGAAAGGGAATCTGCAGATAACCGGGCAGATTGGCGAGGTGATGCAGGAATCGGCACAGGCGGGGCTTTCATACCTGAAAGCGCATTCCCGTGAGTTCGGCCTGGATCCGGAGATTTATGAGCGGTTGGACGTGCACATTCATATTCCAGAGGGGGCGATCCCGAAGGATGGGCCGAGCGCCGGGATTACGATTGCCACCGCGTTGATTTCGGCATTCACAGGACGCAAGGTGAATAAAGATGTGGGCATGACCGGGGAAATCACCCTGCGCGGCAAGGTGCTGCCGGTGGGTGGTCTGCGCGAAAAAATCCTGGCCGCGCACCGCGCTGGATTGAAGCGCGTGCTATTGCCTGAGCGCAATATGAAAGACCTGGTGGATGTACCGAAGAAAGTGCGAGTGGATTTGACGATCATTCCGGTGACGCACATGGACGAGGTGATCAAAATCGCCCTGCACGAAAGCGCCGAAAGTCCCAAGAATTGGTCCGCTGGAAAAGAGCGGCCGGACGATGAAGGCGACGGCGTTGAAGATGGCGAAAGCGCCAACGTATAATCAAGACAAACCGGGCAGTTTACTGCCCGGTTTGTTCACTATCGAGTTCTTCTTCCATGCTGCCCAGTGGAATTTGTAGCGAGGTGATGCCGTTGCGCACCTGATTGAGCGAGCGCATCAGTTCCTCTTCAAGACGGGTGAGTGACTGGATCACATAGTCATCGGCATCGCGGCGAATGTTGTTGGCCTCGATGCGCGCCTGTTCGATGATTTGATCGGCACGGGCTTGAGCCGCCTGAACGAGATTATCGCGCTCGATGAGCTGCTCGCCACGCTCACGAGCCAGAGCCAGCGTTCGGTTGGCTTCTTCCTGGGCCTGGGCCAGCAGGCGGTCTTTTTGCGCCTGAACCTGTTGAGCCTTTTTGATTTCATCCGGAATCGAAACGCGCATCTGGTCAATCAAATCCAACATGCGATCTTCATCCACGATCACGCTGTGGGTGAACCAGATCGGGCGGCTTTCGTTGAATAACTCTTCCAAACGGTCGATGAGATGCAAGATGTCCATACACCCTCCAATGATGCCTGATGGCTATGTTGCAATAAGCGGACCAGACACGCTCATTATCGCATTAATCGCGTAAAGATGTTAGCGGAACTACCTGTTGACTTTCGCCCAACTCGTGAAAACGATTCTTGAGCACTTTGGCCACATGCGGCGGCACCATGCTAGAGACATCGCCGTCGAGCGCGGCGATTTCACGCACCGTGGTGGAGGATAGAAAGGTGTGCTCTTCGCTGGTGATGAGAGCGACGACTTCCACATCCGGCGCAAGACGATGGTTGGCCAGCGCCATGCGGAATTCGTACTCAAAATCAGAAAAAACGCGCAAACCGCGCACGATCACCTGGGCGTTGACCTTGCGGCAGAAATCGACCGTCAGGCCGGAATAGCCCGTGACCTGAATCTTGATATCATCTGCAAAGGCTTCTCGAACCAGATTGATGCGTGTCTCCGGGGAGAATACCAGGCTTTTGGAGGGACGGTCGTAGACGGCGATGATCAATTCGTCAAACAGGCGAGCCGCGCGACGAGCGATATCCATGTGACCGTAATGGATCGGATCAAAGGTTCCGGGAAAAATGGCGCGAACCATCAGCTTACATCTCCTTTGCCCTGAAACCAGTAATGCTCCACCATTTCCGAAAGCAGTTGGTTTTCGGGATCGGAAAGGTCTGGATCGCGTTCAAAGAGGGCCTGTGCATGGTGACGGGCCTTTTCGATTAAGCGCACGTCCATGAGATTGGCAAGGCGTAACTCGGCATAACCGGATTGGCGGGTGCCAAGGAAATCACCGGGACCGCGCTGTTCCAGGTCGCGTTCCGCCAGGACGAAGCCGTCGTTGGTCTCGGCCATGGCCGACAGGCGGGCGTTTTCGACGGCATCCTCGGTCTCGGAAACGAGCAAGGCATAAGATTGTGCCTGACCGCGCCCAACACGCCCGCGGAACTGGTGCAATTGTGCCAGGCCAAAACGGTTGGCCGATTCCACCATCATAACGGTGGCGTTGGGCACGTCCACACCGACTTCGACGACGGAGGTGGAAACGAGAATGTGATACGCGCCGTCGCGGAACTGGGACATGACCGATTCTTTTTCTTCGGGCTTCATACGGCCATGCAGCAGGCCGATGCTGTACTGCGGGAAGATGTCTTTTTGTAAACGATCGCGTTCTTCAACCGCGGCTTTGCCTTCGCCATCTCCGTCTTCGCCCTGTTCCACCAGGGGGTAAATGATAAACGCTTGATGTCCCAGTTCGATCTGGGAGCGAATGAGTGTGTAGGCGCGTTCTCGTTCGAGCGGCGCAAGAACGTGAGTTTCGATTGGCTGGCGACCGGCGGGCATTTCGTCCATGACGGTCAGGTCGAGATCGCCGTACACGGTGAGCGCCAGAGAGCGCGGAATGGGTGTAGCGGTCATGACCAGCAGATGGGGATTTTCGCCTTTGGCTCGCAGCGCAGCGCGCTGGGCGACGCCAAAGCGGTGCTGCTCATCGATGACGGCCAGCTGCAGCGCCTGGAATGTGACGGGGTCTTCGAGCAAAGCATGCGTGCCGATGACCAATCGAATGGCGCCGGAGGCCAGACCGTCACGGATAACGCGTTTTTCGGCTTCGGGTGTGTCTCCGACCAGCAAAGCGATTTCACCGGGGGCCAACACGCCGGGTTGTTCCCCGGCACCCGTGAGCAGGCGCGAGAAGCTGCGGAAGTGCTGCTCGGCAAGAATGCTGGTGGGGGCCAGTACGGCGGATTGCGCACCGCCGGAAGCCACCACGGCTGCGGCGAGAGCAGCCACAACCGTCTTCCCCGAACCCACATCGCCTTGCAGAAGACGGTTCATCGGGCGACCGGACGCCAGGTCGCCGCGAATTTCGGCTATGGCACGCTGCTGGGCGCCGGTGAGCACATAGGGTAACGCGTTGGTTTGCTGTTCCAGCCAGGAATCGTCCACGGTGAAACAGCGGGCGCTTTCGCTTTGCCAGGCGCGTTTTTGTCGCAGCACGCCCAATTGGAGGAGGAAGATCTCGTCAAAAGAAATGCGCGAGCGGGCTTTTTTTAGGCCATCTTGCGAATCGGGGAAGTGAATTTGCTGCAGGGCGGTAGGCAGATTGACCAGGCCAGCTTCTTGCAAAATGCGGTTGGGCATGTAATCCGAAACGCGAGGCGCCCAGAATTTGACGGTGGCATACATTTGCCGGCGCAGCCAGTTTTGCTTGACCCGCGCCGTGAGACGGTACACCGGGACAATGCGATTGGTGTGCAGGTGATCCTGTTCCAGGAATTCCCAATCGGGATTGTTCATCATCAGGCGGCCGAGGTAGATATCCACCTTGCCGCTGACCGAAATTTGGACCCCTTCGCGCAGTTTATTCATCAACCAGGGCTGGTTGAACCAGGTGAGGCGCAAAAAGGCGGTGCCGTCGGTGAGTGCGGCTTCGATGATGCTGCCAGAACCGCCGCGGAAGGGGCGCATGCTGATGCTGTGGATGGCGCCGATGACCGTCAGGTCTTCGCCATATTGAACGCGGTTAATGGGTTTGAGCTGGCTGTAATCATCGTAACGGCGGGGGAAGAAGTACAGCAAGTCTTCGAGGGTGTACAGATCCAAAGCGCTCAGAGTTTCGGCGGATTTGGGGCCAACGCCATTAATCACCGTCAACGGCGCCTGAAGCCCGACTTTTTCGCGCTCACCCTGCGGCGGGCGGGGAGTGGATTGCGACCGGGGTCGAGCCGGGCGGTCTTCATAGCCGCGAGCGGGGTAGTCGGTCGCGGGAGGCAGATCAGGCTCGGGGCGTGGAGCGCGCGGCTGAGGCGCCGCGGGGTGCACAGGGGTGGACTCGGGCAAGTCTGCCAGCAGGGCGTGGAGATCGGTCTGGCGCTGGGACGCGTCCATCTGAGGGTAGGAAGACAGGAAGACGAGGATACGCTCAATCAGGTCGGAATCGACCTGCTCGGCGCGCGCTTCTTTTTCCCAGTTGGGAATGATTTTTTCCAACCCGCCAATGACAGCGCGGTTTTCATACCGGTTTTCCGATTCCAACTTGAGAAATTTTCTGAGTTTATCGATGGATGAGGGCATATGCTAATTTTACCTTATTCTGAACCGGACGATCGGGCGGAAAATCAAAAATTGCCAGAAGAAGCTGGCAATTCTCAAAATATCACGAATGATTGGCTAGACCCGTTCAGAAACGACCAGCCCGATAGTGCGCGGACCAAAGAGGACCGCGGATGGAATGCTGATGGTCAATTCGCTGAAGGATGTGTCCGAAAAGTTTTCATCGACGAACTGGCGCAAAATACGACTGTCGGCGTTGGTCTGCTGAATGGATTGCACCAAGGCGATGTTTTGGAGATCGTCAAACTCTTCGATGAACTCCTGGAAATAGTCGATGACGTTGCGCTGGTTGCGAACCTTCTGCAATGGGGTGAGGCTGCCGTCTTCAAAGGCATAGATAGGAAAAAGGCCGAGCAGTTCGCCGGTCCAGGCCTGTGCGCGATCCAAAAAGCCGGAGAAATACAGGTATGACAGGCCGGGCGTGCATAAGAGCGTGTAGATATGTCCGATCTGCTGGCGGATGGAGCGCTCGACTTCAGCAAGCGGCAACCCCCGCGCTGCAAAGTCGGCGGCCTGCTGCACAAGGATGCCGAGACCCGCCGAAATGGTGAGGGTATCGATCAACAGGATACGGTTGCCACAGTTGAGCTGCTGGAGCGCTTCGGTGGCGTTCTGAAAAGCGGATGTGATTTTGGAGGATGCCAACAGTACAAATGTATGGTCGTACTCGTGGATCAGCTCCTGAAACGAGATGAGAAAATCCTCGACTGAAGGGGGGATCAGACAAGGAGCCAGTTCGTCATCGGCGTGGGCCGGCAGAGCGGTCGGTTTGATTTCGCGGGTGGACGCGTACTGCGTTCCGTGCAGGCTCAGGCTGTAGGAAATGCTGCGAACCAATTCCCGACCAATGAAGGACGGTTGCGGATACTGCACCGAGTTGTCGGTGAGAATGCAATACGAAGGCATGGTTACTCGATGGACAGAATGAACTGGTAATGGGGCTGCCCACCTTCGTGCAGCTCGATTTCGTGTTTGGGATACGTTTCGCGGATGCGATCCACGATGGAGTTGACATCCTGGCGGGAGATGTTATCGCCCGAGAAGAGGGTGATCCGTTCGCGGTCCGCAGTACCGGCCTTGTCCAGCAAGGTAAGGCAGGCTTCGGTGAGGTTGGTTGCCGAGGAGACAAGTTTGCCATTGTGCAGGGCTATGACCTGGCCTTCCTGCACGTTGACACCATTGATTTCCACAGAGCGTGTGGCCGTGGTGATTTCGCCGGTTTCAACTTCGGTGATGGCTTCCTTCATTTCAGTGACCATCTCGTCAAATTCACCGTCCGGGTCGTAACGCAACATGGCGGAAAGCCCTTGCGGCACACTGGTGCAGGGGATGACAGCCACCTTTTTGACGGTGACCGTGGAGGCAGTTTGAGCGGCCAATACAATGTTCTTGTTGTTGGGAAGAATGATTACTTTATCGGTGGGGAGATTTTCAAAGGCCTTAAGAATCTCCTCGGTGCTGGGGTTCATCGTCTGACCACCTTCAACAACGGCAGCGACTCCCAGGCTGGCAAAGATGCGCGAGATGCCCTGACCGGGCGATACGGTGACGACAGCCACCTGGCCAGGGTCGATGGAGGAAAGCTGCAACCGGTTGCCCGTTTCGGCTTCCTTCTCTTCCATCTGGGCGATCAGGTTTTCGATGGCCACTTTGGTCACCGTGCCGAGGCGCATGGTGTAGTCAATCGGTTCGTAGCGTTTTTCGGTCGGCACGTGGATGTGCATGCGGTACATGCCATCGCCTTCGCCCACCTGAATGGAAGTGCCCATTTCCGAAAGGTCGTTGTAGAAGTTTTCGAGATTCAGCTCTTCAAATGGGCGGAAATCGACGACGATCTCGTAATCCTGTCCGGGCTCGACGGATTCCAGGGTGTCTTCCAGGTTCATAGCCGCCAGCGGCTGAACCGTGGTGAGAGCTGTTTCAAGCGGTTGACCCTTTAGATAGCGCAGCATTCCTTCCAGGATGAAGAAAAGACCTTTGCCGCCAGAATCGACCACACCGGCGGTTTTAAGAATGGGGAGTAGCTCGGGCGTGCGCTTGACGGATTCATCGGCGCTCTGCACCATGAACTCGAGGAGCTCGATCAAATCCTGGGTTTCGGCCAGGCGCTTTTCTGCACCGGCTGCGGTGTCTTTGGCGACGGTAAGGATGGTGCCTTCCACCGGGCGGACCACGCCTTTATAGGCGGTGTTGCGGGCTTCGGCGAGGGCGTTAATCAGCACCGGGGCGGTCATGGTATCCAGGTTGTCGAGGCCGCGGGCGAAACCACGCCATAATTGGGAGAGGATGACGCCGGAATTGCCGCGGGCTCCCATCAGAGCGCCCTGGGCGATCATGTGGGCCATTTTCCCGATATTCTTTTCGCCGGAATGGGCGATTTCAGAATAGGCGGCCTGCATGGTGAGGAGCATATTGGTGCCGGTGTCGCCATCGGGTACTGGAAAAACATTTAAAGCGTTGACCGTTTGCTGATTGGTTTTCAACCAGGTCAGCCCCGCTTCAATCAACTGTTTAAGGCCCTGGCCATCGAGAGGGGTTTGGCCTGAAAGCATATTGCTGTCCGGCTGTTTGGGAAAGAGAATATCACTGCTCATAGCGCTCCAAAAAGAATAACATCTGTTCCAAAAAGCCGGATCAATCGGGGTTGCTGATACGCAAACCGCGCACGTGGATATTGACCTGGGTAACAGGCAGGCCAATGGCCTTTTCGACCTGGTAACGGACCGTATCTGCGACGCTGGCGGAAACCGATTTAATCCGCGTGCCGTATTCTACTACAATATAGAGGTCCAATTGGATGGACTTTGTGTCGTATTGCACGGTGACGCCGAGGGTGGGGTCTTTGACGAGCACCTGAGCCAGACCTTCGGCAAGGTTTTTGGCCGCCAAACCGACCACACCGTAGGATTCCAGCGCGGACTGACTGGCGATGGTGGCAATCGCACGGTGAGAGATAAAGATATCGCCCTTGGGATTAAGATTTTCGCTCATTGGGTTGGCCTCTTGAAGATTAACATCCATTCTTGAAAAAAGATACGCCTTATGGTAAAATTGCTGACTGTTGTACGGATACGAGCTGTATGCATGCGGCTCTTAAGCAATCATGGTCGAGAAAGGATCCTTTGAAATGGCAAAGTGTGAACAGTGTGGTAAGACGACAACCTTTGGTCACAATCGCAGCTTCTCCCTGCGTGCCACGAACCGCACCTACAAGCCCAATCTGCAGAAGGTGAGCGTGTTTGTGAATGGTCGTAAGGTGCAGAAGACATTGTGTGCCAAGTGCATTCGGAGCATGGTGAAGACTGCATAAGGGTACCTTCTAACCTGTCATCAAAAATCGCGGCGGCAACGCCGCGATTTTTGTTCCATTATATCGAATTTCGCAGCGCGTTGATACCCGCGGCGATGCCCGCCGGGTGCTTAAAAATGGCCGTGGCGGCGACAAAAATCGATGCGCCGCGAGCGCGCGTCAGGGGGAGCGTATCGGCGGTAATGCCTCCGTCCACCTGGATGGGCACGGTCAGGTGTGCCTGGTCGATCATGGTTTTGATCTCGGCGATTTTGGCGAGCACACCGGGGATAAAGGCCTGGCCGGAATAGCCCGGATTGACCGTCATCACCAAAACCATGTCCACTTCGGGAAGTACGGCCGAAAGCGCCGCGGCCGGTGTGCCAGGGTTGACGACAATCCCGGCTTTGACCCCTAACGCACGTATGGCCTGAAGGGTGCGGTGAATGTTGGGGTTGTTCTCTATGTGCACACTGAGGGTGGATGCACCGGCGTGCGCAAACGCGTCGATGTAGCGTTCCGGATTCTCAATCATCAGGTGCACATCCAGCGGCAGGGTGGTGATGCGGCGGCAGGTTTCCACCATGAACGGGCCCATGCTGATGTTGGGCACGAAGTGACCGTCCATGACATCCACGTGGATCCAGTCCACGCCGGCCAACTCAGCCTGATGGATCTGGTCCTTCAGGTTGGCAAAATCGGCGGAAAGGATGGAAGCAGAAAGAATCATCGCAAGCTCACTACGGCACGGGTGAATTGAGGCGGAACCAAATAAGCATCCAGAACGGGATCAGACCGCCCACCGCCAACGCCGCCAGAAGGCCCAGGCCGATGCTGCCCCAATCGATTTCGGGGAGGCTGGCGCGTGCTTTCTGCGTTGGAACCGGCGGATAAAGCGGCGGTTGTGACGGACGCGGGCCGGCTGCCGCGGGATAAGCCGGCGAGGGCATGGGGCGGCCGTTGGCGGGCGTAGGATAAACCGGCGAGGGTGCGGGGGAGGAAGATTGAATCGGGGGTTGTGTGCCGAGAATTGGCGCCGGATTGTCAAAGTAATCGGTGGCGCGGCTAAACGAAACCAGCACCCGGCCGAACTGGTCGGCTGTGCGATATCGGGCAGACGGTTCCTTGGAGAGCACTTTAAGCAGAATTTGCTCCAAAGCGGGGGGAATCTCCGGATTGAGGCGGCGCGGAGGGGTGGGGGTGGCATCGCGGTGCAGGCGGGCCAGTTCAGAGGAATCGCTGGTGTTGAAGGGCAGCTGCCCCGTGAGCATTTCGTAGAGGATCACACCCAGGGAATAGACATCCGATGCCAGGGTGGGCGCCAGGCCGGAGGCCTGTTCGGGAGAGAAATACTGGGGTGAACCCCAGACCACATCATGCTGCTCATCGGGTTGGATGGAGGATAAGGCGCGGGCGATGCCGAAATCGGTGACCTTCAGGCGCTGATCGGGGGTGACGAGCATGTTGTGGGGTTTGACATCGCAATGAACGATACCGGCGCGATGCGCGTAGCCAATGCCGGCGCAGGCCTGAACCATGAGCGGAATGGCTTCTTGAAGGGGCAGGCGGCCGCGTTGTTTGAGGATGGTTTTGAGATCGGTGCCGGGAACCAGCTCCATGACGATGAAGAGGCGGCCGTTGTCGAAACCAAAGTCGTGGACAGTGACAATGTTGGGATGCGTGAGATTGGCGGCGGCGCGAGCTTCCTGGCGAAAACGTTCGCGGAAGCCTTCATTTTGAGAATAATCGTGGCGCAGAAGTTTGATGGCGACCGGACGTTCCAGCAGTTGGTCCTGGGCGCGGTATACAACCGCCATTCCGCCTGATCCAAGCGTTTGCTGGATGCGGTATCGATTACCCAAGATTGGTGCAGAGCCGGGGTTGTCCATGTCTGCGAAAAATTATAACATACATCAAAATGGGATCGTTTATAATTAGCCATTGGAGAGGTGACGCCGATGAGTTCATTGTTACGCTACTTGAAAAGCAATCCGATTCAATGGTTGTTGATTGCCTTGCCGCTGGCGCTTGCTGCCGAGCTGGGCCATTGGGGCGAGTTGTGGATTTTTGCGCTCTCTGCCGTTGGCGTGATTCCGCTGGCCGGGTTGATTGGTCAGGCGACGGAAGCGCTGGCCTTTTACACCGGCCCTAAAATCGGCGGCTTGTTGAATGCCACGCTGGGGAACGCGGCAGAACTGATCATCACTCTGGTAGCGATCAAAGCCGGGCTGCTTGACCTGGTGAAAGCCTCGATCACCGGCTCAATCATTGGCAATTTGCTGCTGGTTTTGGGTTTGTCCATGGTTGTCGGCGGAGCCAAGAATGGAATTCAGAAATTTGACCGGCACCAATCCGGCAACCATGCCATTTTGATGACCCTGGCCGTTTTGGCGCTGGTCATCCCTTCTCTGTTTGGCCACACGATTGGCCCGGACAGCGACCCCAAGGTGGAGGGGTTGAGTTTGAGCGTGTCGGTGGTGATGATCGTGTTGTATGTTTTGGGGCTAATCTACAGCCTTAAATCTGTAAAGACGCCGGTGGTTTTCCAGGATGTTGAAGCGCAAAGCATTCACCACAAGCCTCACCTGAGCCGGGCACAGGCGATTTTGATTCTGGCGCTCTCCACTGCCGGTGTGGTGTGGTTGAGCGAGCTGCTGGTTGGCGCGTTGGAGTTTGTGGTGGCCAACCTGGGTCTGTCAGAATTCTTCCTGGGCATCATCCTGATTCCGATCATTGGTAATGCGGCGGAGCATTTGGTGGCTGTAACCATGGCGCACCGCAATCACATGGATTTGAGTGTTGAAATCGCAGTGTCCTCATCTATTCAGATTGCGCTGTTTGTCACCCCGCTGCTGGTGTTTATCAGCCTGCTGATGGGGCATCCCCTGGTGCTGCATTTCCATCCCTTTGAGCTGGCTGCGTTGGGGGCGGCTGTGCTTGTGACGGTATTGACATCGGTGGATGGAGAATCTTCCTGGCTGGAAGGCGCAGCACTGCTGGGCGTTTATCTCATCCTGGGTATCGCATTCTTTTGGCTGCCGGCCTGATATGATCCAATTTTTGCGAGACCGCATTAACCTGAAAGTGCTGATCGGCGGTGGTGTATTTGCCCTGCTGCTGACGGCATACGCTGTCGGACTGCTGCTGCTGTTGCCTGCACCAGAGACAGGCGACAACCCATTGGCCAACCTGACGGTTCTGCCGGCGCCCACCGCAACTGTGTTTGAGCCGACCGGCACCACCGCTCCGACGGCGACAGCCGCGGCATTTGAGGGTATCGCGGTGGGGATGTATGTGCAGATCACCGGCACGGACGGAGCAGGTCTGCAAATACGCGAAGCGCCTGGCGTGGGCAACACACCACGGTTTTTGGGGATGGATGCGGAAGTGTTTTTGGTGGTGGACGGGCCAACGGAACAGGACGGTTACACCTGGTGGCTCCTGAAGGCCCCGTACGACGATTCGCGCACCGGTTGGGCGGCCTCCCGTTACTTACAGGCGATCCAACCCTAATTCCTGGAGGTTCTATGGGAAATGAATTTCCTGCGGCGATCACCGCAAACAAACAGACCTGTACTTTACTAATCGACTGGAAAGACGGACATCATTCCGAATACCCATTTGCGCTGGTGCGGGCGGCCTGTCCTTGCGCGTCGTGCCGCGGCGGGCATGAAAATATGAGCTCGGAGCCCGATGCGGCTGTATTTGACCAGCCGCTGGTGGAATCCGAAGCCACACGTATCCGCCGGATTGAAGCCGCCGGAACCTATGCCATCACGATCGAATGGGAAGACGGGCATCACTTTGGGATTTATACCTGGCATTTCCTGCGGGAATTATGCCCCTGCCCGGTCTGCCGCGGTCAGTGATTTGTCATCCACAGAATTGAAAACCTCCCCGTTTCTGGCGGGGAGGTTTGCTTATTAGAGGTCGAAGTACATTTCGATTTCGTACGGGTGCGGGCGCGAACGAACGCGATTGTCTTCAGCGCGTTTGATGCGGACCCAATTGTGGATCATGTCCTCGGCGAAGACATTGCCTTCCAGCAGGAAATGATAATCGGCTTCCAGCGCGCGCAGAGCTTCCTCGAGGGAGGTGGGCAGGCTCTTGATGGTGGCGCGTTTCTCTTCCGACCATGAAAAAATGTCGTCATCGATCGGCCCGAAACCTTCACGAGTCGGATCGATTTGGTTGCGGATGCCATCCAAACCAGCCATGAGCATGGCCGCCATGGCAAGGTAGGGGTTGCAGGTGGCATCGGGCGGGCGGAATTCGAAGCGCACTTTGTTGGGCTCGGTGGCGTATTTGGGCACACGCACCGCGGCGCTACGGTTGCCGGAAGAGAAGAATGCATTGACGGGAGCTTCAAAACCGGGCACCAGTCGGCGATAGGAGTTGGTGCTGGGATTGGTGAATGCCAGAACGGCCGGGGCGTGCTTTAGCAGGCCGCCAATGTAATACAACGCAGATTGGCTCAACAGGCTCGGACCCATGGGGTCATAGAAGAGGTTGACGCCGTCTTTGAAGAGCTGCTGATGGAAGTGCATGCCACTTCCGGCTTCGCCATAGAGCGGTTTGGGCAGGAAGGTGACCGTCTGTCCGTCTTCGTGCGCGACCATCTTGGTGACGTACTTGATTACCAGCGAGGCGTCTGCAGCGGCCAGCATGTCCATCAGCGGGGTTTCAATTTCACTCTGACCCGGTCCACCGACTTCGTGGTGATGGTATTTGACCGGCACACCCAGATCTTCGAGGAGGGTGACCATGCGCGTGCGCAGGTTGTAGAGCTGGTCGCGCGGCGGGATGGCGTGATACCCGCCGTGGAGGGGGATGTAGTGACCATGGCCGCCGTCGCTGGTGTTCCAATTGGCCTCGATCGAATCTACTTTATAGCAGGCGGCGTTGACGGAGTTTTCGAGGGTGACATTGTTGAACACGTAAAACTCGAACTCCGGGCCCCACAGGCTGTCGTCGGCGATACCTAGCGCTTTCATGAACTGTTCAGAGCGTCGCAAAACCTCACGCGGGTCGCTGGCGAAGAGCTGCTTGGTGTCCGCTTCCACCGTGTTGCAAATGAAAGATAGAGTAGGCACTTCCCAGAAGGGATCGACAAAGCCCGTTGTTACATCCGGGATGAGAGCCATATCGCCGGATTTGACGCTCTTAAGGCCGACGCTGGAGCCATCAAAACCTACGCCGGAGCGCATCAGTTCGGGAGTGAATTCGCTGGCGGAGATGGTGACGTGGTGCCACCGACCGGCCAGATCGCTGAATTTGAGGTCGATCATTTTGATCGCATGGTCTTTCACGAACTGTGATGCACCGGCAAAATCCTTGAACATATCCTCTCCTTGTCGATCGGTGATTTATCCTGCGCAAAGCAGGTTATTTCTTTTTGGTCAGCAAGTACGCGCCCAGGCCGATGACACTGGCCAATGCCGCCAATCCCACCCCGGCCTGAACCACGGTTTTGGGTTCCATGCCAGGAAGAACCACCTGGCCGTCGCCATAGGATTTAAACAACTGTCCCCAGGGGGTTTGCAGGGCTTCTTCCACACGTTTGCGGCCCACGAAAGGGTACCAGTAGACATTGTGATAGAAATTGCTGGCAAAATAGCTCCAGGGGACAATGGGGCTTTGTAGCAGGGGTTTCTCGAGGGGCTTGAGGGGGCCGTGGTAGATCAGCTTCTGTCCACGGGATGCGAAGGTATCCTCCTGGACGAAACGCCAGGGCTGTTCCTGTTCGATGTCGTAACCCACGATCTCGATTTCGCGTGGATCGCCCACCCCCAGGCCCATCTCATGCGACATGCGGATAAAGGGGATCGACATGGGATCGAAGCCCTGCAATTTCGCGGAAACGGCATCGATGGCTACCTGGTCGGCGGAGGCCAGCAGGATGTTCTTCTCGTGCCAGCGCATGGCGCGCGGACCGGGGCCGTCACCGGCAAAGGTGCCGTCCATGAGGGCGAAAATGCCGGGATGAATCTCCTGCTGAATCATGAGCAGGTCGACCAGGGTTTCGTGGATGACGGAGTGCGTCCAATGGCGATTGCGATGCAACAGGCCGCCAAAGGCGTTCTTCATCGCGCCGGTGATGGTGGTGAATACATGGGTTTTGACAGTCGGCAGATGGACGATGTTTTTACCCACCAGGGTTTTGGGGATGAATACTCCGTGAGGATAGACTTTGTCCAATACCAGGAACGGCCGTTTGGGATGGTACTCCATCCAGTCGAATTTTTCTTCGTAGAGGTAGGTGCAGGGGATATTGTATTGATCGGTGACAAACTTGTGCTTGTTGTTGGCTTCGCCGACAGAGGTATCCACAACCACCGTATCGTTGTGGATGCCGACCAGGTCGTTGTAGCCCAGCTTCTGCAGGGTCTGAATTGCGCCTTCCAACTGCCAGGGCGTGGATGAGCACGCCGGGTACCAGGTCTGCCAGGAAATGTTGATTTTCAACCCGGTGGTGCTGTCTTTGGGCAGAGCCTGTTCCACGCCGGCCAGGCGCATGACCTTTTCGATATCTTCCAGGACGGTTTCAGGCGATGTTTTGATAACCGCTACTTTGCCTTTGCCAGGGTAATCACTCATGATTTGCTCCTTCTCTGAAAACACGAGGCGCGTTCACACCCCATTTTAGCCAATTTGAAGATCAAAATCCAATTATATCCTACCCGTTCTTTCGTGTATTTATTCATCCTTTGCCCTTTTGAAAGGCGGATCAATTTTGTTGCATTTCAGGCAGGGCGCGCATATAATTTATTCATTAACCGCACGGTTGATCTAGAAGACTACCCAAACAATTCGATTGAGCGGGGTACAAACGGATGGATGCGGATTTGAACCACACGCAGGGACAATCCGCCGCACGCTTAAATCGCACAATCCGATGGGGGTTGTGATCCTGCAGGAGGATACCCTGAGCACTCAGCAAATCAATCAACCTTCCAATGACAGCCGGCCGGCCATGCAACAGCTTCCGCCGGGCTACGTGCTTGCCAGCCGGTATCAGGTGCAGGATGTGATTGGCGTTGGTGGCATGGGGTCGGTTTATCGTGCACGGGATTTGCATTTTCAGAATGCCGTCAAGCTGGTGGCGGTTAAAGAGATGATCAATCAGGCGCCGGACCCGCTGGTGCGGCGAACGATTGTGCAGAACTTTGAGCGGGAAGCCAATATTCTCGTCACGCTGAGCCATCCCAGCATTCCCAAAATTTTCGATTTTTTTAACGTTGAAGACAAATCCTACCTGGTGTTGGAGTTCATCAACGGTAAAGATCTGGAAGCGATTCTTAATTCTTCGCCGGGGTTTATTCCAGAGAATCAAGTGATTGCCTGGGCGATTGAACTGTGCGACGTACTGGCGTATTTGCATTCGCACAAGCCTGAACCGATTATCTTCCGGGATATGAAACCGTCGAATGTGATGATCAATCAACACGGGCATGTGATGTTGATTGATTATGGGATTGCCAAGATCTTTAAGACCGGGCAAAAAGGTACGATGATCGGCACCGAAGGGTATTCGCCGCCGGAGCAATATCGCGGCGAGGCTACACCGGTAGCCGATTTGTACTCCCTGGGGGCTACGCTGCACCATTTACTGTCCAAACGCGACCCTCGACTGGAAGCGCCTTTTTCGTTTTCTGAGCGCCCCATGCGACAAATCAACCCAGCTGTCTCACCGGAATTGGAGCTGGTCATCAACAACCTGCTGCGCTACGATCCGGAGGAACGGTATAAGACAGCCGATGCAGTGCGTGAAGCTCTGATGGGCGTGGCCAAGAAGACCGGCGCGCTGATCAGCATTCAAAAGATGGGCGGCATCACGGGCAAGGAGCAGGGCATCAAACCGTTTTGGACGTTCCAATGTGAAGATGAAGTTCGCGGCAGCGCAACATACGACTCGGGATTCGTCTATGTCGGATCGTACGATAACAACTTGTATGCTTTGAACGCCGCGACCGGCGAATTTTCCTGGAAATTTGCGACAGAAGGGGGCATCATTACCCGGCCGGCTGTGGAAGATGCGGTCTTGTATTTGGGCTCCGAGGATCACAATTTTTACGCGGTTTCAGCGCGAAGCGGCAAGCAGCTGTGGACATGCACCACTGGCGGACCCATTCGCTGCTCACCGCGAATCGCGGAAGGTCACGCCTTCATTGGATCGGACGACGGCTTCTTACGTGCCGTGAATCTTAGCTCGCAGCGCGAAACCTGGCGAGTGGATGCCAATGGGGCGGTACGGTCGATGCCGATTGTGAACAACGGGCTGATTTATTTTGGCAGCGACAACGGCGATTTCTTCTGCATCGATTTTCGCGGGCAGATTAAGTGGCAGTATCGTGCCAAACGCGCGATTTTTTCGTCTCCACTGCTCTCAGGTGGTCTGATCTTTTTCACTTCGTTGGACGGCACCTTTTGTGCCCTGGATGCGAAATCGGGTTGGGTGATCTGGCGTTTCCGAATGGGCAAGGGGTCGATTTCATCTCCTTGCAAGGCGGATAATCTTGTTTATGCAGGTTCGGCGGACGGTTATATCTACTGCGTGGAAGCCACCAGCGCGAAAGAGGTATGGCGTTTCCAAACCAATCATCAGGTGAGTGGATCACCGGTGGTTTATAAAGACGCGTTGTATTGTGGGAGTGCCGACGGTACGATGTATTGCCTGGACAGCAAGAATGGACGGGTGCGGTGGAAGTTCAGCACGGGGGGCGCGATCACCGCGGCGCCGGTCGTGGTCAATGATATTTTGTATTTTGGCTCGGTCGATCATATCCTGTACGCGTTGAATGTTTGAATTCTCTGAGCGCTGGAGGCTGATTTGTTCGAGTTTATTCGCAAGCTCTTAAAGAAAGAACCGCAAAAAACGGCAAAGCAGGATGCACAGACGATGCCGCTGGCTGAGGAGCAATTGGCTACGGTCACCTATCTGCCTACGCCATATACACCGGCGCAGGTGATTGTGGGCAGCGGTCAATCGGTCGGCAAACAGCGCGACCATAACGAGGATACCCTGCTGGCATTCAACGCCATTATCGCGGATGGCGGCACCGATATGCCTTTTGGTGTATTCATCATTGCCGACGGCATGGGCGGCCATTTGCATGGAGAAGCTGCCAGCAATGCCGCGGTGCGATCGATGGCGGATACGCTGATGCGGAAAATGTACCTGCCGGTTTTGGGCGTCACGGAGCGGGGATTTCAACAGAGCATTCAAGAGACGCTGGAAGAAGGAGTGCGAAGTGCGCACCAGGCGGTGGTGATCCGCGCGCCGGGGGGGGGCACAACGTTGACAACAGTGCTTTTGATGGGCGAACAGGTGAGTATTGCGCACGTCGGAGACAGCCGGGCTTACTTCTTGTTCCCGGATGGACGCGTGCAGGCAATCACCCAAGACCATTCGCTGGTCCGGCGACTTGTGGAGCTTGGGCAGCTGAGCGAAGCGGACGCCCTGACACACCCTCAACGCAGCGTGTTGTACCGCGCGATCGGGCAGTCGGAACCGTACCGGGCCGATATTCAGACTTTGCCGGTACCCAAACCGGGTTACTTGATGATATGCAGCGACGGGCTGTGGGGCGTCGTGCCTGAATCGGACATCTTCCGCATTGTTAAAAACAGCAGCACACCTTCGGATGCATGCAAAGCTATGGTTGAAGCCGCCAACGAAGCCGGTGGGCCGGATAATATTTCGATCATTCTGGTGCAATTCTTGTAGATTCGCCTGGCATGGGGTAGGGCATGGAGCAAAATCATTATCGGGTTTTGCAAATTCCGATTGACGCCACACCGGAGGAAATCCGGGCGGCTTACTTTGACGCCGCCCGGCAGTTTCATCCGGATGTTAATCCGGACCCGGCAAGCCGAGAGATATTCCTTCAGATTCAAAAAGCGTACGATGTGCTGGTGGATCCCGTTACGCGGGTTGAGTATGACCAAAAACTGCCGGAGGGAGAAAAGATTCGGCCGGCAATTCAGGCCAATCTGGTGTACAGCCGTTCGGCGCTGCGCGCATTGAATGAGCCGCAACTGATTTATGCGTTGTTGGATTTGGTGTGCCTAGTGGAACCGGACCCTTCGGGGCTGCCACCTGTGCATGTTTGCGTGGTGATTGACCGGTCCACCTCGATGTCGGGCGAGCGCATTGAAATGGTTAAGCATAGTGTGGCGCAATTTCTGCATAAGCTGCGTGACCAGGATATGGCTTCGATTGTGACTTTTTCGGACCGGGCGGAAACCTTTATCCCGCCAACGTTAATCAGCGAGATTCCGGGATTAGACAGCAAACTGAGCATGATTTATATCGGTGGGGCGACCGAGATCATGCAAGGGATGCAGCTGGGCATTTCGCTGCTGCGGCAGGGTGCCGGACGCAACAGCATGATGCGCTATTTGATCCTCATTACGGATGGGCATACCTATGGCGATGAAGGCGCCTGTTACGAGTTGGCGCGAGCCGCATCCGCCGAGGGAATCTCGATCAACACGCTGGGGATCGGCAGTGAATGGAATGATGATTTTTTGGATCGCCTGGCGAGTATCGGCGGCGGCAACACATCCTATATCTCAAAAACCAAAGACCTGGTTGATTTCTTTGAAAAGCGAGCTGAATCGGCGGCGATGGTGTATGCCCGGAATTTAAATTTTGAGTTTGCCACCGATGCGGGCATCCGGATGAATTATGCCTTTCGGATTCACCCGGAAATCAGCGAGCTGCCTATGACCAGCCCGATTCCACTGGGAAGTCTGTATTATGGTTCGTCGATTCGATTGTTGTTCGAATTTCAGGTTGACCCATTGGATTCAGACGTGGATACGGTTCGGCTGGCTCGTGGTAAACTTGTTTTAGAGTTGGCCTCTCATCTTGGTCAGCTGCATCGCATTTTGGTGGGGATGCGCTGCCCGGTGATCGGTGAGTATGTTTTGGAAAGCCCGCCGGATGCGCTGATGGATGCACTCTCCCGCCTGACGTTGTACCGAATTCAACAAAAAGTTCGTGGGGAAGTGGAGAGCGGGGAAAACGTTAAAGCGGCGCGCCACCTGCAGCAATTGGCAACCAATTTGCTGGCGCGCGGCGAACGGGATTTGGCGCATATGATGTTGACCGAAGCCGACCATATCCGGCATCAGAATTCGTTCAGCCTGGATGGTGAGAAACGAATCAAATACGGCACGAGAGCGTTACTATTACCTCCCGAGGCAGGAAGTCCGACGCTATGATCATCTGTCCCAATTGCCAAAACCAAGAGTTAGAAGGCGCGTTATTTTGCAGTGAGTGTGGTTCCAGGTTGGTGCCCATGGATCTTAAAAAAACGCAATCGTTAGGCCAGGTTGGAAATACCGGATTAATCCCACCGCTACCGCAAGCCGGCGCATTCTTCGAAGCGCAGGAAGGCGCCCAGGTTGGGGAGCTGGAAATTTCTGTCCATTTAATGGACAGCGGACAGGTGTTGAATCTAGCGGGCCGGACGGAGTTCACGCTGGGTAGGGTGGCGGAAGGGCAACCGATCTTGCCGGATGTGGATCTGTCTCCATATGAGGCCTACGGCCAGGGCGTTTCACGGCTTCATGCCGCTTTGAAAATCATTGGCGGACGTCTGGCGGTGACCGACCTGGGTTCTTCGAATGGAACGCGCGTAAATGGGCAGAAAATAGTCCCTCATGTGGATTACCCCATCAATCATGGCGATATCGTGACGCTCGGGAAACTTCGTTTGCAGGTATTGCTGGGAAAATAGGTGAATGAATGTACACGGTATTGATCCATCTTCAAAATGAAGATCCCGTATTGTGTGAGGTGGAAGAACTTCCAACTCCCACGGATTTGATGATCACAGTCAAAAACCCTCGAAAGAAAGATGGAAAAGATTTGCATTATCTGGAACCAAATGTGACGACCGTGATGTGGCCGATATCGCGGATCACATTCATTGAAATCATCCCTGGCGCTGAAGAAGAAGACATTATCAGCTTTGTGCGGGAGTGAGTCCTATGCCGGATGAGACATTCAAGAATCGATTGATTCTCGTAGTGGACGATGAAGAACGCATGGCGCGGTTTATCCGCCTGAATCTGGAGCACGATGGGTTCCAGGTGATTGAAGCGTATCGCGGCGGCAAAGCGATTCAGATGATTCGCGATTCGATGCCTGACCTGGTGATCTTGGACGTGATGATGCCGGATATGGATGGTTTTGAAGTGCTGCGCACGGTGCGAGAAATCAGCAGCCTCCCGGTGATTATGTTGACCGCCAAGGGCGAGGAAGATGACCGGGTGCGCGGATTGGAATTGGGCGCCGATGATTATGTGACCAAACCCTTCAGCCCGCGGGAGTTAATCAGCCGGGTGCGGGCTGTTCTACGCCGAACCGAGACGGCTTCGCCCTCGACCCATGGGATCATTGAGGTGGATGAGCATTTGCACATTGATTTTGACCGGCGCGAGGTGAAATTGGACGGCAAGCCCATCAAGCTGCGGCCGACAGAATACCGGTTGCTGTATCAACTGGTGCAGAATGCGGGCTGGGTGCTGACGTATGATCAAATTCTGTCGAAAGTATGGGGGTATGAATATCGTGACGAGCCGCATTACGTGCGATTGTACGTGAATTATCTGCGCCAGAAGCTCGAAGAAGACCCGGCCAACCCCCGCTATATTCTGACAGAACGGGGTGTTGGTTACCGGTTTGTGGATTTTCACCGCAAGAAAGACAATTAAGCTTTCTGACAAAGTGTTAATACTCCGTTTGCGAAATTCCGATGCAAACGGAGTATCTTTTTCTCAATGGCTGCATCCAAAGTGTGTAATTTGCGACAGGAGGTATCCGATGCCATTGTATAGTTTTGTTTGTGAAGATTGTGGACAGCGTTTTGACCGCCGCCTGCCTTTCAGCCAGGCCGATGAACAGCAGGTTTGTCCGAAGGGTCACCGACACGTTCACCGTGAGCTGGCCGTGCCGGCCATTGTCTTTCGCGGAAATGGTTTTTATGTGACGGACCACCCGAAGACTGCGCCGTCTGGAGAAAAGTTTTCGTAAACGGTGTAACTTTTACTGGCCTGACTGCATCGAAATATCGACTATGCTATACTTTGAGAAACCGCCATTAAGGAGATGGGAATGTTCAACGAACCGATTCATGTAACCGACGCCGCTTTTGAGAAAGTGGTTTTGCAATCTGAATTGCCTGTGATCGTCGATTTTTGGGCGCCGTGGTGCGGACCGTGCCGATCGGTAGCGCCGATTTTGGACAAACTTGCCAAGGAATTCGCCGGAAAATTGATTGTGGCCAAGGTTAATACGGATGAGAATCCCGATTGGGCGTCCCGATTTGGGGTGCAGGGTATTCCGACGATGTTGTTTGTGCACGGGGGAAAGGTGATTCATCAGCAGGTCGGCGCGATGCCAGAGTTTATGCTGCGAGATGTGCTCACGCAATTCCTGTCGGTGGTGACGCCAGCCAAATAACTGGATGTTAAAATGTTCGCGGGAGGGTAGTTCAAAACCCTCCCGCGATTTTTTATTCTGTCAGGCGCTCAATTTGAGCGCCGAGGGATTTCAACTTTTCATCCACGCGCTCATAACCGCGGTCAATCTGGCCGATATTGCGGATGGTGGATTTGCCTTCAGCGGAAAGGGCTGCCAGAACGAGCGACATGCCCGCGCGGATGTCGGGGCTTTCCATTTTTTCGCTGTACAGGCGGGTTGGGCCTTGCACAATGCAGCGATGAGGATCGCACAGCACGACCTGAGCGCCCATGCCGACCAGCTTATCGGTGAAGAACATGCGGCTGGGGTACATCCAATCGTGGAATAGCACGGAGCCTTTGGATTGGGTGGCGACGACGATAGCAATACTCATCAAGTCGGTGGGAAAAGCCGGCCAAGGCATGACGCTGATCTCGGGGATGGCGCCGCCCAGATCGGATTCAATGGTCAAGCGCTGTTCGGCGGGCACGATGACATCATCGCCTTCGGTTTGCCATTCGACGCCCAGACGGCCAAACACCAGACGGATCATATCCAAATACTGAATACCGGCGTTGCGAATGCGGATGGATCCATGTGTGACTACCGCCGCGCCGATGAAGCTGACCACTTCCAGATAGTCGGAGCCAATGGTGAATTCGCCACTGTGCAGGCGGGGAACACCATGGATGACGAGGGTGTTGGAACCGATGTTTTCGATGTGCCCGCCCAAAGCGTTGATGAAGTGGCAAAGCTCTTGAATGTGGGGTTCGGAAGCCGCATTGCGGATGATGGACGTACCGCGAGCCAGAGCGCATGCCATGATGGCGTTTTCGGTGGCGGTGACGGATGCTTCGTCGAGCAGGATGTCTGCGCCGGTGAGGTAGTCGGCCTTGAAACGGAACGAGCGATCATACACGGCTTCGGCGCCGAGTTTTTTGAGCGCAAGCAAGTGGGTATCGACACGGCGGCGACCAATCACATCCCCACCCGGAGGGGGGAGAATGAGTTCACCAGCGCGAGCCGTCATGGGACCGGCCAGCAAGATGGATGCGCGAATTTTGCGGCAAAGATCGGGGTCGAGGTCGGCGGGGCGGATATTGCGGGCCTGAATTTTCCAAGTGTGCTCTGCGATCGTGGTGATTTCGACGCCCAGGCTTTCCAGCAGGGCGCGCATGGCTTTTACATCCAGAATCTCCGGTACATTGCGCAACACAACCGGTTCATCGGTGAGCAGGCATGCCGCCAGCAAGGGCAATGCGGCATTTTTGTTGCCTGCCGGGGTGACCTCGCCATTGAGCGGGATTCCACCCTGGATGATAAATTTTTCCATCGTGACCTCCGGGAAGTTAGTTGTAGATGTTCGTTTGAAATTAAGGTTGTTCAGGGAAACTGTCTCGATGTGTTTGAAGTATTATAACCTTAGATTCAAATTGCGGCGTGAAGGGAAAGCGGATGGAGAGCGTTCTGGAACGTGTGCCGGACGGCGTTACAACTAACGGCGTATATGTGAGAATGAGCGGCGAGGGAGACACCATACTGATATTGCTGCATGGATTGGGGAGCGATAGCCGCATGTGGGGGTTACAGATCGAGACCCTGGCCAATCGCGGGTATCGGGTGGTGGCGGTTGATATACCGGGATTCGGAAAATCAACATTCGCTCAGAGACGGTGGACGATCAAGCAAGCCGCACAACAGATATTTACCGGCTTGCCGGAAACCGGGTCGATGCGGCTTGTTTTGGTCGGGCTTTCACTGGGCGGAGCTGTGGCCCAAAGGATGGTTTTGAACCACCCGGAACGGTATTCTGGCCTGGTATTGGTGAACACCTTTGCCTGTTTGCGCAGCGGCAATTGGAGAAATATCCCGTATCTGGCGGATCGATTGATGCGTGCGTTGGCCGGCGGCGCTGGCGCGCAAGCGCAACGGGTGGCGGAACGGATCTTCCCGGCACCTGAACAAGATGAACTGCGCAAGCTGCTGGTGCAGCAAATCCTGGAAACCGATGGGCGCATATATCGGAGTGCCATGATGGAGCTGGCGCGGTTTGATTCCCGGCATCTGTTGGGCAATCTCCGCCTGCCCACGCTGGTAATGAGCGGAAACCGGGACACAACCGTCGACGCGGCAGCCCAGACGGAGTTGGCCCGACGGATTCCGAACGCAAAACAGGTTTGGCTGCCAGGTGGGCATGCTCTTCCACTGGATTGCCCGGATGAATTTAATCAGACGCTACTTCATTTCCTGCAAAGCCTGGATTAATCTCTCGGGGTTTTCAATCGGTCGCTCGCATGCGAAATTGCGACAAATATATACCGCCGGCTTTTCCGAACAATTGGGTAGGTACGCCGGAGGTCGTTTCTCGTCGGGAAGCCGGTCGGTGGGGTAGATGGCGATCAGTGCATTGGGCGTGGGTTGAGAAACCAGAAGATTGCGCATAACCATAAAGGTGGAGTCTGTGCTTTTTCCGGCCAGCACGATGTGAACGGCGCGAGCCGAAAAATCGGCCGCGCAGAGCCATTGAGCGAAGGATGTCGGATATTCCATTGCAACCTGTTGAATGGCCTGAAGCGATTCTTCGGCAACAGCGCGATAATCATTCCGACCAAGCAATTCGGATAAATAGAGCAGCACAGTGATTGCCAGGCCGCTGCCGCTGGGAACTGCGTTGTCCTGCAATTCACGCGGACGAAGGAAGAGGGCGGCTGTTGTGTTTGAATCATCATAAAAGCCGTTTTGCGGATGACGGAATTCAGTAAGAATCGTTTCCATAAGATGTTCGGCGGTTGTTACCCAGTGCCATTGGCCGTCGGCCTGCTGAAGTTGCAGCAGGGCCAATGCCAGACCGGCATAATCTTCCAGAAATGCGGACTGAACAGCCGTGCCTTCGTGCCATATGCGATACAACCGGTCCGCGCTTGTCATCTCCGCAAGAATGAACCGGGCCGTGGACGCGGCCACTTCCAGGTAATCAGGGCGGTTGAGCATGCGGCTCGCCCGGGCAAAGGCTGAAATGGCCAGGGCATTCCAGGATGTCAGGATTTTCGTGTCGATGGCCGGGGGCGTGCGCTGGCGTCGAGCCTGGAGCAAGACGGCACGGAATTGACGGACTTGTGCTGAGCATTCATCGGGGGAGAGGTTGTAGAGAGCGGCCAGTTCTGCCATGGAAAGCCGTACGCGAGGAATTGAGCGGCCTTCAAAGACGCCGTTCGGCGAAAAACCGTAATAGGAACAGGCCATTTGGAAGGTTCGCTCATCGGGCAGGGCGGCACGCACTTCATCGTAAGACCAGGTATAGTAATATCCTTCGCCTTGCGGGGTATCGGCATCCAGGCTGGAGTAGAAGCCCCCCGATGGATGGCGCATCTCGCGCAGCATGAAATCCAGCGTGTCTGTGGCGATGGATTTGTAATCTGGATTTCCAGTGAGGTGAAATGCGCTGGCATAAGCAAGCGCGAGCTGCGCATTGTCGTATAACATTTTTTCGAAGTGCGGAACCAGCCAGTCATCGTCCACGCTGTAGCGATGGAATCCTCCACCGATGCGGTCCGCCATTCCGCCTTTCATCATTTGATCCAGGTTATGCGTCACCAGCGGTAAATTCCCGGCAGAGCGCGGTTGATCCAGGAGAAATAGCAGGGACATGGGCTGGGGAAATTTCGGGGCCGTGCCCCAGCCGCCATGAGTCCAATCGTAATCTGAGGCCAGGCGGTTCAGGGCGATATTGACAAGCCGCATCGGGTCCAGGGCCGCTGTTGCGCGATCCATTTGAAGGGATTGGGAGAGATGATCGACAATATTGGTTGTGAGGATTTGAGCAGCTTCCGGTTTGTCTTTCCAATAGTGGTACACCCCCGATAACACATCCATAAACGCGGGCATGCCGTGACGTGGTTCTGGCGGAAAATAGGTGCCACCATAAAAAGGCAAACCTTGGGGGGTTAGAAAGACGGACAAGGGCCAGCCGCCATGCCCTGTCAGTGCGGTGACGGCGTGCATGTAGAGGCTGTCAATATCCGGACGTTCCTCACGATCCACTTTGATGCTCACAAAATGGGCATTGAGAAAATCGGCAATGCGCGGATCCTCAAAAGACTCATGTGCCATCACGTGGCACCAGTGGCAGGCAGCGTAGCCAATACTTAAGAATATGGGCTTGTTTTCTGCTTGAGCAAGATCCAATACCTGCTGTGACCAGGGGAACCAGTTCACCGGGTTGTTGGCATGTTGACGTAGATAAGGTGAATGTTCGGAACCGAGCCGGTTGGGCATAAGCACCTCAGCGCAAAGAATTGGACGGTATTTAAATATTTTACCATTTGGGTAGAAAAAATGCACAATCAAAAAATGCGCATAGCCATATCCATTTCCGATTTATTATGTGGATTGACGAACAAGATGGGGATGAACATCCTTCTATCCCTATGCTCGCCCATGTAAAATTAACCATGCAATCCAATCCAACATTACGGACGGTTCTTTCAATGATTTCCCGATACAGTTGCTGTCTTTGGGTGGGTATTGCCGTGCTGCTTGCGGCCTGTACAACGTCGCCGGATACAGGCAATCCGACTAAGGCAGTTGATTTATCCCCTGTCGCGGTGCAGACTGATTCCGCACCCGGACCGATGATTCATGACATCCAGGGTGCCGGGCATGTTTCTCCTTATCGCGGGCGCATGGTAGAAAACGTGATAGGACTTGTTACGAATCGGACCGGCAGCGGTTTTTATATGGAATCGGAAAACGATGACGGAAATCCGGCCACCTCTGAGGGAATATTTGTGTTTACCAATCGTTTACCGGAAGCCCAGGCCGGGGACCTTGTTCGGGTGAAAGGGGTGGTGGAAGAATTTACGCCAGGTGGAAGCGCGACTGCCAATCTTTCGGTCACGCAAATTCGCGCAAGCGACGTGGATGTTATTGCCTCTGGCGTGGCACTGCCGCCTCCAACCCGAATTGGGACAGGAGGGCGCATACCGCCCACTCAGATTATCGATGATGATGGTTTGAAGACGTTTGATGTTGACCTGGATGGGATCGATTTCTATGAGAGCCTGGAAGGAATGCGCGTGCAAATCGACCAGGCAATCGCCGCAGGACCCAGTAATGAATACAAAGAAATTGCGGTGCTGGCGGACGAAGGGGCGGGCGCGGCGCTACGAACCCCGCGGGGTGGGATTGTTCTTCGAGAAAACGATGCCAACCCGGAGCGCATTCTTTTGGATGACGGGTTGAAACCTTTACCAGATATCACAACCGGAGATCGGTTTGTGGCACCGATCATTGGCGTGGTGGATTATTCTTACGGCAATTACAAGGTGCAGGTGACTTCGCGGTTGGACATCCGACCCGCGAAGCTGGCTCAAGAGCGGGCAGAACCCGCCAAAGTGGGGGATTTGACAGTCGTTACCTATAACGTTGAGAACCTAGATGCACGCGATGCACAGAAACGATTTGACACTTTTGCCCGGCATATTGTCGTTAATCTACAATCCCCCGACTTGTTGATCTTGGAGGAGGTTCAGGATAACAGCGGGCCGCAGAATGATCGCGTTGTTGACGCCGATGAAACCTACAGCAGGATTGTCGATGCGGTTTTGGCCGCAGGCGGACCGCAATACCAGTTCCGTGACATTGCGCCCTTTGATGGCCTGGACGGTGGCGAAGAAGGGGGGAATATCCGGGTTGGCTTTTTATTCCGCACCGATCGGGGACTGTCTTTCAGGGATGTGTCGGGCGGCGATGCGAGGACAGGTGTGGACATCGTGACCCGGGGAGGAAAGGTGACTTTGAGCGTGAATCCGGGGCGTTTGGCTCCGATGAAAGCCGCGTTCAATGAAAGTCGAAAACCATTGGTCGGCGAATTTGAGTTTCACGGGCAGACGATTTTTGTGATCGGGAATCATTTCAATTCAAAGGGCGGCGACACACCTTTGTATGGTAACCGGCAGCCGCCTGGTCGGAGCAGCGAAGAACAACGCACGGCTCAAGCCGGACTTGTCCACGATTTCGTGCAACAATTGCTTGAGCAAGATCCCCAGTCCCTGGTACTCCTGGCAGGCGACTTGAATGATTTTCAGTGGTCGGCGGCAGTGAAAACGTTGAAGGGTGATATCCTGAACGATCTGCTGCTGGAGTTGCCTGAAGCGGAGCAGTATTCCTATACCTTCGAGGGGAATGCCCAGGCGTTGGATCATCTTCTGGTCAGCCCGGCATTGCAGGTGCGCTTGACACGGGTGGATATTGTGCATCTCAACGCGGAGTATGCCGATAACCTTCGCTTTTCGGACCATGATCCGGTGCTCGCCCGTTTCCACTTTGGAGAATAGGGAAAAATTCATAACAAGTCATTAACTTTGTCCGGTTTTTCTCCAGGATGATTTCATGTACAATAAAGTGGCAATTGATCACAGAGGTGGAATAGGAACGGAAGAATTGACTGACGTAGCACATCCTACCCCCGCACGATCCGACCATCGAAAACCGTTTCTCACTCGTCAACGGCTGACGGAAAACCTGACTGGCTACCTGTTCATATTCCCAGCCGTGCTGGTGATCGGTTTGTTTGGATTGTTCCCAATTGGTTATGCCATTTACATGAGTCTGTTCAACTGGCGTGTCACCAAGGGGCGGTTCACCGGGTTGGCGAATTACGAGAAAGCCATTGGTGATATCTGGGGACTGCTGCTGTTTTTGCTGGGGATCGCATTGCTGGTGGTCGCCTACAAGTTGTGGACCGCCGGCTTGAATTCGACCAGCAAGTGGAAAATTGCTTCGCGTATTGGCATTGCCATTGTACTGGTGGTTTTTGGGGTTGTGCTATCCACCGGTTGGGGAATGATGCTGGCCAAGGGCGACAAGGCGTTCCTCAACTCTCTGATTGTGACATTCTATTATGCCTTTGGCACGGTACCGCTGCAATTGGCGCTGGCGTTGGTATTGGCCTATGTGCTGTTTCAGAAGATTCGGGGGAAAGAATTTTTCCGGATGATTTATTTCCTACCGTATGTCACACCCATTGTGACTACGGCGGTCATTTTTCGGATCATGTTCAGCCCTCGTGAAACATCGCTGGCCAATCAGTTTCTAAATCTTCTCACCGTCAGCCCACAAAAATGGTTGTTTGAGCCACGCCCTGTGATGAATTTGCTGACGGGGACCAACCTGGAAGGATTTTGGGCCGGCCCCAGCCTGGCATTGGTGACCATCATTCTGTACGGTGTGTGGACCTTTGTGGGGTACAACACAGTTATTTTCCTGGCCGGCCTGGGATCGATTTCAAAAGAATTGTACGAAGCGGCGCAAATTGACGGGGCGGACGACTTCGGCCTGTTCCGGCATATTACCATTCCGCTGCTCTCGCCGGTCACTTTTTACCTGTTCCTGGTGTCGTTCATTGGCACATTCAAGGCTTTCAATCACCTGTTTGTGATGCAGGTGCCTTCCGCCCAGAATACGGTGGCGACCACCAGTGTGCAAATCTTCAATGTGTTTTACAAGGCGAACAACTACGGATATGCTGCGGCAGAATCCATACTTTTGTTCCTCGTTATTATTGGCTTGACGGTGGCCCAAAACAAACTCTTCGCCACGAAGGTGTTTTATGGCTAATATCCAGCGCGCTTCCCGGCAAGGCCGATTTCGCTTCTCTCGCCTGTTTCTCTACCTGATCCTGATAGCCGGTGCATTGTTGGCGATTCTCCCGTTTTTCTGGATGGCCTCCACCTCGTTCATGTCATTGGGCGAGACGATCAACCGGCAATGGCTGCCATCCGCACTGCGCTTTGAAAATTATGTAGAGGCCTGGAATCAGGCAAAGTTCAGCAAGTATTTTCTCAACAGTGTGATCATTACCCTGACCACAGTGGCTGGTTTGCTGTTCACATCGATTCTGGCCGGGTATGCGTTCGGGCGGATTAAGTTCTGGGGCAAGGACGTGATCTTCGCCATTTTGCTGGCAACTATGATGATTCCGGAAACGGTGACATTGCTGCCAAACATGTTGATGATTCGTGGCGCCATCATACCGCTGCCAGGTGGTACGTGGTTAAACACCTTGCAAGCCCTGACTGTGCCATTTATGGCGAACGCTTTTTCTATATTCCTGCTCCGGCAGTTCTTCGCCCAGATCCCGAATGAGCTTTGGGATGCAGCTCGCATGGATGGGGCAGGGCATGTGCGATTCTTACTACAGATTTGCCTGCCGATCAGCAAAGCGCCGGTGATGACGGTGTTCCTGTTCGCTTTTACCGGAGCGTGGAACGCCTTCGCCTGGCCGTTGCTGGTGACGACGCGCGAAAACTGGCGACCGTTGATGGTGGGGCTGTGGACGTTTGTCACCGAGGCCGGACCGGAAACCCATTTGCTGATGGCCGGCGCGATGATATCCCTGATTCCAATCCTGATTGTGTATTTCCTGACGCAAAAGCAATTCACCGAAGGCATTGCCACAACCGGATTGAAAGGATAGTATACTTAACTGTGGGTTAACGGAGCGCGGCTCCGATTGTCCAAACCATTTTGTGGAGGAAAAAAATGAAGAAGAATCTCTTTAGCCTGATGGCTGTGATTCTGGCTGCCGTGATGGTACTCTCGGCTTGCCAGACGCCGGCCGCTGCGCCGACGGAAGCGCCGGCGACCGAAGCACCTGCGGCCCCTGCCGCTACCGAGGCGCCGACCGAGGTGGCTGCAACGGAAGCTCCCACGGAAGCGGCCCCGGCCGACGAGTGGGCTGCTGTGGATCCGACGGGCGTGCAGATTGTGTTCTGGCATAATCACACCAAGGCTCGTGAAGAAGCCCTGAAGGCGATCGTCGATGAATTCAACACGACGAATCCCTACAAAATCACGGTGACCGCGGAATACGGCGGCTCGTACGGCGACATCTTCAACAAGATGCTGCCGATCCTAAATACGCCGGATGTCCCGGATCTGGTTGTGGCGTATCAGAACCAGGCGGCGACCTATCAGCTGTCTGGTGCGCTGCTGGACATGAACAGCCTGGTTGCGAGCCCGAAATACGGTTTGACGGCTGAAGAGCAGGCCGATTTCTTCCCCGGCTTCTTTGCTCAGGATGTCTTCCCGAACTTCGAAAACGCCCGCCTGGGCTTCCCGCCCAACCGTTCGATGGAAGTGCTGTACTACAACATCGACTGGCTGAAGGAATTGGGCTTCGAAAGCGCCCCCACCACGCCTGAACAGTTCAAGGAAGCGGCCTGCAAGGCTTCTACCACACCGTTCAGCAAGGCGACGGTTGCCAATACCGGCATTGGTTATGAACTGAGCGTGGATGCCTCTCGCTTCGCGAGCTGGACCTTTGCGTTTGGTGGTGATGTGTACGACTCGGCTACGGCCCAGTTTACCTACAACAGCGACGCTGCGGTGGCTGCGATGACCTTCCTGCAGGATCTGTTCAAGAACGGCTGCGCGAAGCTGGTGACGGAAAACTACGGTGACCAGACCGACTTCGGCAACGGCACGCTGCTGTTTGCTGTGGGTTCCTCCTCGGGCTTGCCGTTCTATGGCTCGGCGGCCGCTGAAGGCGCCAAACACGCCTGGTCTGTTGCGGCGATCCCGCACACCACCGCGGATCCCAAGATGAACGTGTACGGCGCGAGCGTTTCGATCCCGAAGAGCACGCCCGAGCGCGAACTGGCCGCCTGGCTGTTCCTCAAGTACTACACCAGCCCCGAAGTACAGGCCAAATGGGCGGAGGTTTCTCAGTACTTCCCGGTGCGCGCGAGCGTGGCGGATGGTCTGAAGGATTACTTCGCTGCTGAACCTGCCTACAAGACGGCGTTCGATCTGCTGGCCTACTCCGCCTTCGAACCGCCGGTTCCTGGCTACGACTTTGTTCGCGAAGAAGTGAACAAGGCGATGGCTGCGATTGTCGACGGCGCGGATGTCAAAACCACGCTGGATGAACTGAATACACTGGCGAACCAGATTCTGGCCGACCAGATGGCTCAGATGAAGTAAGTTGGTGACCTAAGCAAGCAAAATACAGGGATGAGGCAACTCATCCCTGTATTTTTATCTCGATTAATGGGCGTAGCCAATAACACTCAATTTATTTTACAAAAAGTTCAACATTCTTATGCTCCTGCCAATACAGCCGAATTCCTGGATGCTGCTATGAAGTGCTGCTCGCTGACCCGGCGAAAATGATAACCATAAATGGACAGGGTAATCGCCATGGGGAAGAGATCCGGGCGATTGCGCAAAGACCAGAAGAATAGATCCCAGTACTGCCGGCGCTCTTTGCCCAAAATGCCAAGGCGAATTATCGAACGAAAGAAAGCCAGAATTTCACGCAGCTCGAGATGGACGGATGCTCGCGCCGGTTGAAATTCCAACAAGAACGTCTTAATGCGCTCATAAAAATACTCCGGAGAGTAAATTCGCTTCAAAATGCTCAGATAACCGGTGCGTAATTGGTTGGCTTCCATTTTGGGGATGATATTGGTTGAACCGTCGGCGTTGTCGCCAGACATTTCGGTAAGCAAGCGATTCTCTTTGGCCATGCGCTGGTACAGACGGGTGCCAAACGGAGCCTGCAGGAGACCCACCATGGCAGTGACAATCCCGCTGTTTTGTATGAAATCCACCTGGCGATCGAAGATTTTTTCGGTATCGCTGTCAAAGCCAACGATGAAACCTGCCATAACCTGCAGCCCGGCGCGCTGCAACTTTTTTACGCTGGCAATCAAATCGCGCTTGATATTTTGCTTCTTATTGCACTCGATGAGAGATTCTTCGTCGGGGGTCTCGATGCCAACAAAGATGGAAGTGAATCCGGCCTGGACCATTTGCGTGACCAGGTCATCGTCGTCGGCCAGGTTGATCGATACTTCTGTCAAGAAAAGGCACCCAATTTTGTCTTTTCGCCATTCGATCAAAGCCGGAAGGACTTCTGTCTTCAGGACTCTTTTATTGCCAATAAAGTTATCGTCCACCAGGAAGATATTGCGCCGCCAACCGGCGTTGTACAGGCTGTCCAGTTCGGCGATGAGCTGAGTGGCGGTTTTGACCCGCGGAAGATGGCCAAACAGAGCGGTGATATTGCAGAACTCGCAATCAAACGGGCAGCCACGCGAGAATTGCACCGCCATCGAGTCGTAATGCTTCATATCCAATAAATCCCAGCGGGGAATTGGGGTTTGGGTGATGTCGGGAAATTCAGTGGATTGATACAAACGGTGGGGGTGGCCAGCCTGCAGGTCTGACAGGAACCGGGGCAGGGTAATTTCGGCCTCATTCAGAACAAAGTGATCGACGCCCGGAAACGAATCATATTCTCCAGTGAAAAGCGGCCCGCCGGCGACTACCGGCAAGTTGACTGCCTTGACGCGTTTGATCAATTTGTGAGTCGAGTCGCGCTGAACATCCATGGCACTGATGAAAACCATTTCCGCCCAGCGAAGATCCGAGGGGCGTAGCGTGGTAACGTTCAGGTCGATCAGACGCAACTCCCAATCGGCAGGCAGCATGGCAGCGACAGTCAACAAGCCGAGTGGAGGATTGGTGCCGCGTTTGCTGACAAAGCGCACGGCGTGCTTGAAGCTCCAAAATGTATCGGGAAATTCAGGGTAAAGCATGAGAACACGCATGATTTGCACACCTCGAGGTTAAGTTGTCCTGCTGCCTTCAGTGTATCGATGGGATGTCGGTTGGAGATGTGAAGCAAGTCACTTTGCGGCGCACAAGCCGGCGGGCTGTTTGTGAATGGGGATGTGACTTGTTTGGGATTGAGCGTGACCCGGCCAATGCTATAATGGGCGCATGATAGGCGGCGATCGAAAGAATCAGGTTTATCGAACCGGTTTGGGGGCGGACATCGCCTTTGCCGTGGCGCTGCTGGCGTCGTATTTTGCGATGTTCAGCTCCTTCTCCACGTCCTCCGCGCTGGAAGTCACCCTTCTCATTGTGCTGGGAACCGCCTACCTGATGATCGGCATCTATGGCTACAGTTTTGCTGGTAAGTCGGGGCAGCTCAAGATACAGCTGCTGTATTTTGCCGTGCAACTGCTGCTGGGCGCTGCGATTATATACTTAAGCAAAGGGTCGATATACAATGCCCTGATCCTTCTGCCGCTGGCGGGTCACAGCGTGGTGATGCTGCCACCCAATGCCAGCTACCTGGTGAACCTGGCGATCACGCTGGCCTTTAGCATTGGAACATACATGTTGCCGGCTGGATGGTCCGGGTTGGTGGCGATTTTGCCGACCTTTCTCACCGGCCAGATTTTTATTGTTGTGTTTACCCAGATGGCGATCAGTGAAGAGCGTGCCCGGAAAGAAGTGGAGCGTTTGTTTGTGGAACTGGAAATGGCCAATCATCAGTTGCGCGAATATGCGGCTCAGGTGGAGGATCTGGCCATTGCCAATGAACGCAACCGTCTCGCGCGTGAAATACATGATGGGTTGGGGCATTATCTGACGACCATCCACATGCAAATTCAAGCCGGCCGGGCGGTGATTGACCAGGATCCGGAGCGGGCGCGCAAAGCTTTTTTGACGGCGCAATCTCTGGCGCAGGAAGCGCTGCAAGAAGTGCGGCGGTCGGTGTTTGCTCTGCGCGAATCGGCCAAATCGAGCCTCGGGCTGGAAGATTCGATTCAAGAGTTGATCCGCACGGATGACAACCCCGGATTGGACATTGAATTCAAGCTGCTCGGGGAGAAGCGCCCGCTGGCTGCGCAAGCGCAATTAACACTATTTCGAGCCGTGCAGGAAGGGATGAACAATGTGCGCAAGCACGCCAACGCCAGCCATGTGTGGATCGAACTCGATTTCAGCCTGGAGCAACGGGTACGCTTGAGTTTCCGCGACGATGGTGTGGGCAGTGAAGACCCCACCGGGGGCTTTGGGCTGATCGGCTTGAAGGAGCGGGTACAATTAATCAACGGCGATGTTCAGATTTCGAGCGCGCCGGGCCAGGGATTCTTAATCGAAGTGGTGGTGCCTGGATGAACCAAGTAATTCGTGTCATGTTGGTGGACGACCAATCGTTGTTCCGTGAGGGATTGCGTACGCTGCTATCCGTCCAACCGGATTTTGAGGTGGTGGCAGAGGCGTCGAATGGTGAAGAGGCGTTGCGGTTGGCCGCTCAAAAGCACCCGCATGTAGTGCTGATGGATCTGCGCATGCCCGTGTTGGACGGCGTATCTGCCACGCGGCGCATGCGCGAATTGTTCCCGGATATCCGTGTGCTTGCGCTGACGACCTTTGACGATGACGAGAATTTGTTTGGCGCTATTCGTGCTGGAGCGGTGGGTTATTTGCTCAAGGATATCTCATCCGACCGGCTGTTTGAAGCGCTGCGAACCGCAGCACGCGGCGAGTATTACCTGATGCCCTCCAGCACCGCGCGAATTGTTGAGGAGTTCTCTCGCATTGCCGCGGCGCCAATTCAGCCGGCCACCCAGCTGCCCGACCCGCTGTCCGCGCGCGAAGTTGAAATCCTGCGGATGGTGGCAACCGGGGCGAGCAATCGTGAGATCGCGGACACGCTGGTCATTGCCGAAGGCACGGTAAAAAACCATCTGACCAGCATCCTGGCCAAACTGAGCGCAAAGGACCGTATGCAGGCAGTGCTGCGGGCGCGCGAATTACGGATTATATAGCACGGCGGGTCATATGACCGGCTGCACTGGACGTGAATGACCCGAACCCGCGCTGTGACTGAAATCCCATGACATATGCCTCAAGACGATTTACACTTCTTCCACACAGGAAGGAAGCACGATGGCACAACCTGAACCCAACCCTATATTGATTCCTACGCCTTCGGATGAACCTGCAGATACGGCAAATTCGGCCAGCCGGACGGGTCCACGAATAACCGGCATGCATCGCAGCGGGTATCTGGCCGGGGCGGTGCTGGTGACGATTGGACTGGTGATCCTGCTGGCCAATCAGATGCACACCGGCTGGCTGGCGCTAATTGTTTTCCCCGTTGTGGGTTTAATGCTGATTGTCAGCGGTGTGATCTCTCGAAGGTTGGTTTTTCTCATCCCTGGCGCGCTGATCGCTTTTTTGGGCGCAGGCGGGCTGCTGGCGGCTGGACCCTGGCTGCCGGAATGGCCGGACAAGGTCGGTGGGCTGCTGATTTGCTTTGCACTGAGCTGGGCGGCCATCACGCTACTTTCGGCATTATTCACATCCTATTTGGCCTGGTGGGCGCTGATCCCTTTTGGTGTCATTTTGAGCCTGGGTTTGTGCTTCCTATGGACGCCGCTGCGCCTATTGGATTTCGTGTTGTACGGCGTGACCAGCGTCGGATTGGTTCTGCTCGGGTCGGGTATTTACACGCGCCTGTTTGGGCTGATCATCCCCGGCAGCCTGCTGCTGGGCATCGGCCCGGGGGTGTACGTGGCCTGGGGAACGCAAACTGCTACCAATGGACTGGTGCAAACAGGGATCATGCTGGTGTGGTTCTCGCTGGGTTGGGGACTGATCACGCTGTTCTCGCGAGTGATTACGGTGAAGTTCACGTGGTGGCCGTTGATTCCGGCGGGCGTGCTGCTGGCGGTGGGGTGGGGGCTGTATATCGGCGGCAACAGTGGACAGGCCCTGTCGTTTATTGGCAATACCGGATCGATCGGTTTGATTATTTTTGGGTTGTACCTGTTGCTGCTGCGCAGGGGGATCCATCGCTGAAATTGACCCCTAGCACGGCGAAACTGGTTGTGATATGATTGCACGTCGTCGAATTCCCCGGCCACCGAGCCGGGGAAAATTAATCTGATCTGCTTTGAAACAGGAAGACCTTATATGCTGGTTGAACGCACCGATTTACGTAATATTGCCATCATTGCCCATGTGGACCACGGAAAAACCACGCTGGTGGATGCCATGCTTAAGCAAGCGCGCGTCTTCCGCGAAAATCAACAGGTAGCTGAGCGCATCATGGATTCGAACGCGCTGGAACGCGAGCGCGGCATCACCATCCTGGCCAAGAACACGGCGATTTTGCTGCCGGATCCACGCACCGGGAAAATGGTGAAAATCAACATTGTGGACACCCCGGGACACGCCGATTTTGGCGGTGAGGTGGAGCGCGTGATGAACATGGTGGACGGCGTACTGCTGTTGGTGGACGCCGCTGAAGGGCCCATGCCGCAGACCCGGTTTGTGCTGAAGAAAGCGCTGCAAATGGGCCACCGTGCGATCGTGGTCATCAACAAGATGGACCGCAAGGACGCTGAGCCGGACCGCACGCTGAACGACACATTTGACCTGTTCGTTGAATTGGGCGCGGAAGACCATCAGGCGGAATTCCCGATCATCTATGCCAACGGCATCACCGGGCAAGCCGGATCGACCGAGGATATGGGTCCCGATCTGCAGCCGTTGTTCGAAGCTATTTTAAACGAAGTGCCGGCTCCTAAAGTGGACCCGGATGCACCGCTGCAGTTGCTGGTGACCAATCTGGGCTATGATGATTATCGCGGCGTCACTGCCATGGGACGCATATTCGCCGGCAAGTTGATCGCCGGTCAGGAAGTGGCGCGCATCAAGACGGATGGGACGATCCTGCCGGAGCGCGCGCGTTACTTGTACATTCATCAGGGTCTGGAACGCATTGAAGTGGACAGCGCTTCGGCGGGAGAGATCGTGGCGCTGTCCGGGCTGGAAGAAATCCAGATTGGCGAAACGCTGGCCGACCCACTCAACCCGGTGGCGTTGCCGCCCATCACGGTGGAAGAGCCGACGGTGCGCACGACCTTTGGCGTGAATACCTCGCCCTTTACCGGGCGTGCAGGCAAGTGGGGCACCTCTCGAAAGTTGCGTGAGCGCTTGTTGGATGAACTGCGCAAAAATGTGGCGCTGCGCGTGGAAGAAACTGAATCCACCGATACGTTCCTGGTTTCGGGGCGCGGTGAACTTCACCTGGCGATTTTGATTGAAACCATGCGGCGCGAAGGGTATGAATTCCAGGTGTCGCGTCCGGAAGCGATCATGAAAGCCGGCGAAAACGGTGAAATGCTGGAGCCGTTTGAAGAAGTGCATATCGACACCAGCGCTGAAACCGCCGGCGCGGTGGTGGAAATGCTCGGCACGCGGCGCGGCAAGATGATCGACATGCAAAATAACCCGGACGGCACGATGCACCTGAAGTATATCGTTCCGACGCGCGGTTTATTGGGCTTCCGCTACCAGTTCCTGACCGCTACGCGCGGCATGGGCGTGATGAACACCATCTTTAACGGATATGCTCCGATGGCCGGGCCGATTTCGTCGCGTGCGACCAGCTCGGTGGTGGCCTGGGAATCGGGAACCACCTACACCTATGGTCTGAAGAATGCAGAAGAACGTGCCACGCTGTTCATTGGCGCCGGTGTGGATGTGTACGAAGGCATGGTAGTGGGGGAGACCCCGCGTCCAACCGACCTGGTGGTAAATGTGTGCAAGCGCAAACACCTGACCAATATGCGCTCGTCCAACAAGGATATTGAAATTCGATTGACTCCCCCGCGTAATTTGAGCCTGGACGAGGCGATTGAATTCCTGGCAGAAGACGAGCTTCTGGAAGTCACCCCGATCAACTTCCGTAT
>DAOUGY010000386.1:0-4176 GCA_034428975.1 Anaerolineaceae bacterium
CCTCGCGCCGGGCGATCATCCCCACCAGTTCCACCATCGCGTCCGCGTTGCCAAACCGCAGATCCATCCCGCCCGTGTCTTCCAGCGTCAGGATGCCCTTTTCAAAGCATTCCATCGCAAAGGCCACCGTGGCGCCCGTGCCGATTGTGTCCAGCCCGTACTGGTTGCAGATCTGGTTGGCCAGCGACACCGCGCTCAGGTCGCTGACGCCGCAGTAGGAGCCCATCGTGCCGATGGTTTCATATTCGGGCCCGCCGTAGGTGGGCAGCACTTTCTGCATCGCGTACTCGGTTTCGACCACGCGCTTGCACCGCACCGTGCACGAGTAACACGTATCCCGCTCGGTCAGGATCGTGTCGGTCATGCGGTCGCCACACAGCGTTTCGAAGCCTTCAAAAGTGCCTTCATTATAGTTGCGGGTGGGAAGCGTGCCGATCGAGTTCTGGAACGCCACCACATCCGCCGTACCGTTCAGCCCCAGACCCTTCACGTCCGGATAATCCGGGATCGACTTCGTGCCGCTGCGCTGCATGGCGGTGATGGCGGCGCGGTCGAATACATCCACCTTGCCCCCGCCGCGCACCACCACGGCCTTGAGGTTCTTGGAGCCCATCACCGCGCCCATACCGGTGCGGCCGTTGGCGCGCGTGTGCATGTTCATCAGCGCCGCCAGCAGCGAGCGTTTTTCTCCCGCCGGGCCAATTTGCAGCACTTCGATCTTGGGATCGTTCAGTTCGGCCGCCAGCGCCGCGTCGACCTCGGCGGTGGTCATGCCCCACAGGTGGCCGGCCGGGCGCAATTCGGCCTGTCCGTCGTGCAGGTACAGGTATACCGGTGTCGCCGCCGCCCCGCGGATCACTACGCCGTCAAAGCCCGAGAATTTCATCTGCGCCGGGAAGAACCCACCCGCCTGGCTGTCGCCCACCGCGCCGCTCAACGGCGAACGCGCGTTGGCGCACACGCGCGACTGGCCGGAAATTGGCAGCCCGGTCAGCGCCGAGGTGAACAGCGTCAGCACGTTGTCCGGCCCAAGCGGGTCTGCCCCGGCCGGCATGTGCTTGAGAATATAGTGCACGCCCATGGCGCTGCCCCCACCGAACTTCCGGTAAAACCCTTCTTCGGGATGTTCGATCTCCAGGGTTCCGGTGGTCAGGTCGACGTGCAGGACGTTTCCATTGACTGCGAACGGCATGGGGAGGCTCCTTTCAGATTGTCAGTTGGTTGTTGGAATTTGTTTGAACTTAATTATAGCAATTTGATCAGAAACTTCTATCTTAAAAATCGTCAATTCTTGTCGTTTTCGGAAAGGTTTTTGTGAAGAATTGTTGAATTCTGTCAATTTTGCGCTACACTAAAAGAGTATTGTTCCAGGATATGAATCTTAACATAGGAAGAGGACCTATCCCCCCGGCCCCCTTTCCCTAAAGGGAAGGGGGAGTCATAAGAAACCGATTCGCTTTTCCCTAAATCGCAGGCTAAGGCCATCGCTTGGGGAAAGGAATAATTTCGTATAACTCCCCCTTCCCTTTAGGGAAGGGGGCCGGGGGGATAGGTCTCCTCCCGTCTCCAAACCTCTACATCTTCCACTTTCCCCCCATGACCTCCAAACTCGATGACATTGACCGTCAGATTGTTGAGCTCCTCACCCGCGATGGGCGTATGCCCTGCGCGGACATGGCGCGCGCGATCGGCGGGGTGACCGAACGCATGGTGCGTTACCGCCTCGAGCGCCTCATCGCGCGCGGTATCATCGCCGTCAGCGCCATCGTCGACCCCAAGGCCATTGGCTATCCCGTCATCGCCGACGTGTTCATCGAGGTCGAGCCGGGGCAGGTGATGGAGCTGGCCGAGCAACTGGCGGCCTACGACACCGTCACCTACGTCGCCTGTTCCACCGGTCGCCGCGACATCAGCATCCAACTGGTCGCGCGCGATAACCGCGAGCTCTACGATTTTGTGATCGAAACAATCGGGCGTCTGCCCGGGGTGCGGCGGACCACCACTTCGATGGTTCCGCTCATCATCAAGGACGACGCCCGTTGGCGAATACCCGACGCGGTATTCAAGTCACCTTAGGATTCCTTCAAATTGCAGTGAAAGGAGTGCGTTATGAAGATCTTGCTCGTAGGTGTTGGCGGCGTGGGGGAAGCGATCGCTGTGATCGCCAAAAACCAGCCCTGGCTCGAGAAGATGGTACTGGCCGATTACAACCAGGCCCGCGCTGAGGAAGTGCAGGCCAAGCTCGGCGACCCGGACCGCTTCCCGGTGGAGTGGGTGGATGCTGGTCAGCAGCAGTTGATCGAAGACCTGGCGCGCAAGTACCAGGTGGATTGGATCATGAACGCCTGCGATCCTTCCTTCAACATGCCCATCTTCGACGCTGCTTTCTGTGCCGGCTGCAATTACATGGACATGGCCATGTCGCTCTCGGAGCCGCACGAGCACGACCCCTACAACCAGACCGGCCTGAAGTTGGGCGATCTGCAGTTCGCGCGCGCCAAAGATTGGGAAGCCAAAGGCTTGCTGGCCCTGGTGGGCCTGGGCGTCGAACCCGGCATGGCCGATATCTTCGCGCGCTACGCGCAGGACCACCTGTTTGACGAGATCGAAGAGGTGGGCATCCGCGATGGGGCCAACCTGGAAGTGCGCGGTTACGAGTTCGCCCCGAACTTCTCCATCTGGACCACCATCGAAGAATGCCTCAACCCGCCGGTGATCTGGGAGAAGGATCGTGGCTGGTACACCACTGCGCCGTTCTCCGAGCCGGAAGTGTTCGAGTTCCCCGAGGGCATCGGCAAGGTCGAGTGCGTCAACGTGGAGCACGAGGAAGTCCTGCTCGTTCCGCGCTGGATCAATACGAAGCGCGTCACGTTCAAGTACGGCCTGGGTGACGACTTTATCCGCGTGCTCAAGACCATCAAAATGCTCGGCCTCGACAACAAAGAGCCGATCAAGGTCAAGAACGTCATGGTTGCCCCGCGCGACGTGGTGGCCGCCTGTCTGCCCGACCCGGCCCACTTGGGCGATGTGATGTTCGGCAAGACCTGCGCCGGCACCTGGGTGAAGGGTACGAAGGATGGCAAGCCGCGCCAGGTCTACCTCTACCAGGTGGCCGACAACCAGGACTGCATGCAGAAATTCCAGTGCCAGGCCGTTGTCGCCCAAACCGGCTTCAACGCCGTCATCGGCTTCGATCTGCTGGCCAGCGGCGCGTGGAAAGCCACCGGCGTCGTCGGCCCCGAATACTTCGACGCCGTGCCTTTCATGGAAAAAATGGCCGAATACGGCTTCCCGTACGGCCTCAAGGAGATGTAACCACCCCCCTCCCAACCTCCCCCACCCCCCTCCAGCTCCCCCCAAATGCTGAAGAACGCATTTGGAGGGAGAGCCAAACCCCTCCCTCCAAATCGCGGTTTTTGCGATTTGGGGGGAGGTTGGGAGGGGGGTGGGAGGGGGGTGGGTGATCGTGTTGTGTCATTCGTACCACAGGAGAAGAGCTGAATGGAAGCGACAACTGGAATCTCGATTCAGAGTGAGCGGAAAAAGCTCAAGAGGGAATTGACGCTTTTACCGTTGTTCGGGCTGCTCTACTTCACCGTGTGCGGCGGTTCGTTTGGCGCCGAGCCCATGGTCGGCTACTCCGGCCCCGGGCTGGCGCTGCTTCTGATGGTCATCACGCCCATCGTGTTCAGCATCCCCAACATGCTGGTGGTGCGCGAACTGCAAAGCATGATGCCCGCCGAGGGCGGCTACTACCACTGGGTCAAGCGCGCCTTCGGCCCGTTCATGGGCTTTATGGCCGGTTGGAACAACTGGGTGGTCTCCTGGCTGGATGTCTCGATCTACCCGGTATGGGCCTCCATGTACCTGGCCTACTTCATCCCCGCCCTCGATACCGGCGCCACCATCGGCGGGATGGAGCTTTCCGGCGACTTTCTGCGCTGGGTGGTATCGGCCCTTCTGATCTGGGCCATCAGCGCGCTGCAGATCCGCGGCGCGCGCCTGTCCGGCCTGTTCACCAACTGGCTCGGTCTGGTCATGATCATCCCGCTCATTATCATGTCCGCCATCGGCATCTTCGGCTGGATCAGCTCGGGCGAAACCATCAGCCTGCCCTTCATGCCCGAAGGCAGCAGCCTGTTTGGCGCGCTGTCGGTCGGCCTGTACGTGGCCATG
>DAOUGY010000387.1:0-12911 GCA_034428975.1 Anaerolineaceae bacterium
GGCAGCGGCAAAGATCAGGTACCAGGAAAGTGGGATCATTTCTTACCTTCCTTCAGCCCCACGGTCAGGTAAATCGCGCCGACCATGGCCGCCAGCAGCAGCACCGAAGCCACTTCAAAGGGAATGAGATACCCGTTGGGGTCCACCAGAGCCAGACCCAGCGCCTGCATGTTGGTCAGTTCGGGCGCCAGCTCACCTGTGAAGGTGGCCTGCCCCGGTGACCAGGCCGCCAGCAGCAGCGCCAACCCGCCAAACAGCGCCAGCGACACCAGCAGCGGGATCCACCAGCGTTTGTTGACCTGCGGGCCGATGTCTTGCATGGTGCTGCGCGTCATCATCACCGCAAAGATGATCAACGTGGCGATCGCGCCAATGTACACCAGCACCTGCATCGCCGCAAAGAAACCCAGCTGCAGCATCACCAGCAGCACCGCCACGGCCAGCAGGGTCAACACCAGCCACAGGGCGGCGTGCATCATTTTGCGCACCGAAACCACCATCACCCCCGCGCCCAGCGCAACCACCGCCGTGATGAGAAAGAGGATTTGCTCCAGGCTCATGACTGTTCTCCTGATGCAATTTGGGGTTGGACATTCTCTGGTCGAGCCAACGGGCGTTTGTTGGCCGGCACTTCATGCCGCGGGATTTGCGTGAGCACCTTGCGGATCGCGCGCAACGCCACGGCGAAGATGACGATGTTGGCCAGCAGCAGGGCCGCAGCGCGTGACCAATCCGGTAAACCGGCCAGCGTCATACCCTTGTCCACCAGCGCGGTGACCAGTAAAGTCGCCAGCGCCAGGGGTGTGAGCAGTTTCCAGTTGATGTTCATCATCTGGTCAATGCGGAAACGCGGCAGCGACCCGCGCAACATAATCCCGGCAAAGTACACCACCGCCGTCTTGATCAGGAAATACAGCACGCCCAGCACCGGAATTTGCTCCGCGCCGGGGCCGCGCCAGCCGCCCATGAACAGCGCGGCGAACAGCAGTGCAATGGTGAATGCGTGCAGAAAATCACCTACGTAGAAGAAGCCAAATTTCAGGCCGGAATACTCAATGTTGAAACCCGACACCAATTCGGAGTCGGCTTCCAGCAGGTCAAACGGCGCGCGGCCCACCTCGGCGATGGAGGTCAGGAAGTAGATCAGCGCCGCCACCGGGGCGATCACGATGTACCAGATCGTCTGGCGGGCCGAAATTTCCGCCAGGCTCATCGAGCCGCTCAGCATCACCGGCACCAGCAGAGCCAGCATCATGGGAATTTCATACGAGATGAGCTGCGCCACGGCGCGGAAGGCGCCCAGCAGGGCGTATTTGTTGTTGGAGCCCCAACCCGCCAGAATAATGCCCAGTTCGCCAATCGCGCCCACCGCGGCGATATAGAGCACGCCGACATCCAGATTGCTGCCGAACATGGTTGGGGCAAAGGGGATGACCGCCCACAGCATGATGACCGCCCCCACCGCCAGAATCGGCGCCAGGTTGTACGGCAGCCAGTCCACGCCCTGCGGGGTGATGTATTCCTTGGTGAAGATCTTGATCATGTCGGCAAAGGTCTGGAACAGGCCAAACGGACCCACCCGGTTGGGACCCAGGCGGTCCTGAATGCGGCCGATCAGCTTGCGCTCCAGCAGGATCAGGAAGATCACCACCATCAGCGAGAGCAAAACGATCACAAAACCGCCGATGAGCGACATAATGAAACGGACGGCCTCCGGCGACAAACCCGATTGGTTCAGCGCGTCCATCAGCAATTGGGTCAGCGTACTGACCGGGTCACTCCAAAAATTCATGAGCTGCCTCCCATTAATCCATTACCGATGGTTCGGCTTAATACCATTCCAACGCGCCCTTGCGCCAGGCATACAACAGCCCACCCAGCAGGATGAGGATGAATAAAATCCCCTCAATCACGCCGTACAAAGCCATCTGGTTATAAGCCATTGCCCAGGGAAACATGAAGATCGTTTCAATATCGAATACCAAAAAGATCAGACCATAGATGTAGTACTGTGCTTTAAACTGCACCCAGGTCGGACCTACGGTTTCGATACCGCATTCATAGGTTGAACTTTTGAGCGGGTTGGGCTTTTTTGGACCTAACAGGCCGGCTAGAATAATGGCGAGTGCGGGCACAAACAATGAAAGGACAATGAAAATTCCGATGTACAGCCAATCACTGGACATGGTTGCTCCTTTACTCGGTTTTAATATGAACCAGGAAACCCCACCTGATTGAGTTAGATTATTTTATCACAAATACAAACGCCAAAAGTGATAAATTCTAGCCATTGTGTCCCATTACATGGATCACTCTGCAGGCCGGGTCGAATGGGTTCGCCGGCGACCGGAAAGCCAAACGATCACGCTCAGGGCAATGGCGAGCAAGGCGATCGTTCGCAGGCCGCCGGCCCCCAACCCGGCAAAATCCAACACCCTCCACTCCAACGGCACCGCCAGCAGCAGCTCGCGCTCACTACGGTCGCCCTCCGGCAGCCCCTGATGCAACCACAGCGTGCCGCTCTGCACCCCGCTATTTTGCGTTTGCACCTGCCAGTGAAACGTGACCACCGCCGGACCGTTCAACGGCGCTTGAATGTCAGCCGGGTTGAGCAACGTTGCGCCGGGCAATTCCAGGCGCGCTTCCAGCACCGTCCCACCCAGGGCGTTCATGCCCGATGGCGTATACACCAGTTGCACATCCGCGCGCGCTCCCCCCCACGCCTGGCGCGGGGCGGACACCACCACCATGCCGCCGGCCAGATCCACCTGGCGAGGCTCGGCCGCGACCGGAAACGACAGCCCACCCCAAAGCAGGCCGCCGAAGGTCAGCAAGATTAAGGCCAGAACCGTCCGCCAGTTTGAACGCACCGACCACCTCCTTTAAAATAAACGGCGCGATACCCCTGGCTCTTCGGCCGGGTAATCACGCCCTGCGCTGGCCATGCAGCGATCCGGTTTATCCAAAACGCCCGGTCACATAATCCTGAGTGCGCGAATCGCGCGGGCGGGAAAACATCTCTTTCCCTTCCCCCAATTCAATCAGCTCGCCCTGCAGCAAAAACGCGGCGAAATCCGCCAGACGAGCGGCCTGTTGAATATTGTGAGGGGCCATGACGATGGTATATTCCGATTTCAATTCCTGCAACTTGCCTTCGATCTTGGCCGTGGAGATCGGGTCCAGCGCGGATGTGGGTTCGTCCAGTAGAATCACTTCCGGTTGCAAGGCCAGCACGCGCGCCAGGCACAAACGCTGCTGCTGACCGCCGGAAATAGCCGTGCCGGGTGCATGCAGGCGGTCGTGCACCTCGTCCCACAGTTCGGCCAGGCGCAGCGAACGCTCCACGGCATCATCCAGTTTGGCTTTTCGACGTTCTCCACCCATCACCAGCGAATAGGTGATGTTCTCGTAGATGGTCAAAGGCAGCGGCACCGGGCGGGAGAACACCACGCCCACCTTGCGCCGCAGCCCAATCACATCCACGTCCGGCGCCAGAATATCCATACCGTTGAAGAGGATGCGCCCGCCCATGCGATCCACATCCGCCAGATCGTTCAGACGGTTCAGGCAGCGCAGCAGCGTCGACTTTCCCGACCCGCCTGGACCGATCAGCGTGGTGATGGCGTTGGCCGGTATGTTAAACGAAACATCCCGCAGGCTTTCGACGCCGTCGGAGTAGCGCACGCTCAAATGCTCGATCACAAATTTGTCCATGCCCATCACCATTGACGGCGGGCGCGCGCCCGCGAGCGGATGTTGGTGGCGATGATGTTCATGCCCAGCACAAAGGCCAGCAGGACCAGCACCGTGCCGTATTGGATTTGCACCGGCATGCCCGGCACTTGAGTGGAGATGACAAACAGGTGATAAGGCAGGGCCATGGTCGCGTCCAGCGGTGAATGCGGCAATTGCGGCAGGAAAAAGGCCGCGCCGGTGAACATGATTGGCGCCGTTTCGCCCGCAGCGCGTTCCAGGCCAAGGATCACACCGGTGAGAATGCCCGGCAGCGCTTGCGGCAGGATGATGCGCCGGATGGTTTGCCAGCGGGTGCAGCCCAGCGAGATGCTCACCACGCGAAACGAATTGGGCACCGCGCGCAGCGCCTCTTCGGTCGTGCTGATGATCACCGGCAGCGTCATGATCGACAGAGTCAACGAAGCCGCCAGAATGCTGGTGCCAAAATTCAGGAAGATGACAAAGAGACCCAACCCGAACAGGCCGTAGACCACCGAGGGAATGCCCGCCAGATTGACAATGGTGATGCGAATCAGGCGCGTCCAGCGGTTATCGGGCGCATATTCGGCGATGTAAATGGCCGCGGCGATACCCGGCGGCACAGCAAAAATGGCCGTGCCGAGCGTCAGCAGGAACGTGCCGATGATGGCCGGCAGGATACCCCCGGCGCGCATGCCATCGCGCGGCATGGCCGTCAGGAATTCCCATGAAATGGCCGGCGCACCCTGAAAAATAATGAAGATCACCAGCACGACGATCGGCAGCACGGTCAGCACGCTCAGGGTCACCAACAGCGTGTAACCGAGTTTTTGGACAGTGCGGGGGGAGAGGATCCGGGTGGATTTCATCATTCACCTCGCCGCATCATGAAAGCAACCGTTCAGAACGCGTCAGGCGGCGTGCGCTGACGCTGAACGCCACCACATTGACGATCATGGAAAAGGCAAACAGAATGATGCCCACCATAAAGAGCACATTGTAATGCGGTGATCCGGCCGCCACCTCGCCCATTTCCGATGCAATGGTAGCCGTCATGGTGCGGGCGGGTTCAAACAGCGCCTGCAAACCCGAAGGCAGCACCGGGGCATTGCCGGTCACCATCATCACCGCCATCGTCTCGCCCATCGCGCGTCCCACGCCCAGCATCAGCGCGGTGAGAATACCCGAGCGCGCCGCCGGCACCACCACGCCCCAGATCATCTGCCAGCGCGTGCAGCCCAGGGCCAGGGCTGCTTCGCGGTACGAGCGCGGCACGTTGTTGAGCGCATCTTCGGCGATTGAGACGATGGTGGGGATCGAAATCCAACCCAGCAGCAGCGCGCCGGTGAAGGCCGTCAGGCCGGTGGGCAGGTTGAGCGCCTTGCGCAGAAACGGCACCAGCACAAGAATGCCGACAAAGCCCAGCACCACCGAGGGCAGCCCGGCCAAAATTTCAACCAGCGGCTTGAGGATTTCACGCGCCCAGCGCGGGGCGATTTCACTAATGAACACCGCCGTGCCAATGCCCAGCGGCACGCCAATGATCGCCGCGCCCAGGGTGACGATCAGTGTGCCACTGATCAGCGGCCACAGCCCGTAGTATGATTCAATCGGGTACCAGCGCGTTCCGAATAAACTGGAAATGGGGATTTTGGTCAGCGCCGGCAGGCCTTCGATCAACAAAAAGGCCGAAATCATCGCCACGAACAAAATGCTGAGATACCCGGACAGGCGTATGGCCTGGGTGATGATGCGTTCGTTCCAGTGGCGTTCGGTCTGATTTCTCATTCGTCCTCAGGGCGCCTGGATCACCGGCACAAATCCCAGGTCGGAGACAATTTTCTGCGCCTGGGCCGAGAAGATCCACGACAGATAATCTTTGGCGGCTTGCGAGACCTTTGTCGAAGCGTACATGTACAGGTCGCGCGAGATGGGGTAGCTGCCGTCGTTGACGGTTGCAATGGAGGGCATCACGTACGGTTCGTCGGCGCTGCGGGCAATGGCAATCACTTTTACGTGCGGGGTGACATAACCCAGGCCGTCGTAACCGATGGCGTTGGGATTGTCGGTCACTTCGGCAATGATGCCTTCGGACGACGGCAACAGCAGCGTGTTCGCCGAGAAGATGGACTTGTCCTCTTTGCTGCCCAGGCGGATGACCTCTTCCAGGAAGTAGACATGCGTGCCGGAATTGGTTTCACGCGACAGGCGCACGATCGGCCGGTCATCTCCGCCCACTTCCTTCCAGTTGGTGATCTCACCTTTGTAAATCGCCGAGACCTGCTGCAAAGTCAACTGCTGCACAGGGTTGTCCGGATGAAGGATCACGGCGATCGCGTCGCGGGCAATGACGTATTCCACCGGTTCAATGTTGTTGGCTTCAGCCGCCGCAATCTCTTCTTTCTTAATTGCGCGCGAGGCATTGGCAATATCCACCGTGCCGGAAATCAACGCGGAAATACCCGTGCCCGAGCCGCCGCCCGTGACGGAGATGCGCACGCCGGTGTGCTCATTCTGGTACAGTTCGGCCCACGCCAGCGCCAGATTGACAATGGTGTCGGAGCCTTTATTCTGAATGTATTGGCTGCCCGTATTGGCGGCGCTCGAATCACCACCATCCGGCGTGGAGCAGCCGGACAACAAGAGCAGGATAACCGCGAGGGAAAGCCAGAGGAATCGTTTCATTCGTGGAAAATTATAGCCGAAAAACCTCAAATCCATCGGAAATTAACCGGTTGGCCTGTGAAATTGAGCACACATTCGCAAGCTGTTTTAACGGAGGGTGGTCGGACAATGCGCCGATATGTTACAATGCGCGTGCATACCGATTAAGGAGCGCAGCCATGCCAGAAGATCGAACGCGAAAAATCGTGATCGCCGGAATCATGGGGGCGGTGGCCATCTTTTTGGGCCTCACCCGCTGGGGGTTCATCCCCTGGTTTGGGGGCATCTCGCTCACCATCATGCACGTGCCGGTCATCATCGGCGCCGTGCTGGAAGGGCCGCTGGTGGGCGTTGTGATCGGCCTGATTTTCGGCCTGTTCAGCATGATTCAAGCGGCGGTTGCGCCCAACTTCCCCACCGATGCCTGGTTCACCAATCCGCTGCTCTCGGTCATGCCGCGCCTGTTCATTGGCCCGCTGGCCTGGCTGGCCTGGCGCGCGCTCGCCAAATGGCCCGCCCCCGGCCTGATCGCCGCCGGCATTGTCGGCAGCCTGACCAACACGGTGTTGGTGCTGGCGATGATCGGCGTGTTCGGCCTGCTGCCCTGGCAAGCCCTGGGCGGAATCGCCGTGGTCAACGGCCTGCCGGAAGCGGGCGTCTCCGCGCTCATCGTTCTATTGGTGGTGGCCGCCTGGAAACGCATCCGCATCGGCAAAAAGCAGGGCGCCAACCTGTAACGTTCACAGCAGCACCACGGCCGCCGCGACCAGCAGCGCCAGCAGCACAAACAACCCATCCCGCACGCCAAAATGCATCGCCACCAGTGAGGTGCGCGCCGGCGCGCTGCCGTAGGCACGCGCGTCCATCGCCAGCGCCATGGTTTCGGCGCGCCGCAAACTGGCCAGAAACAGCGGCACAATCAGCGGCACAATCCGGCGCGCGCGCGCCAGCAGGTTGCCCCCGCGCGCATCCCAATCGGCGCCGCGCGAGGCCTGCGCTTTGGCAATGCGCTCGGCGGTTTGCGCCAGCAATGGCAGAAAGCGCAGCGTCACCTGCACCGTCATCACCAGGTCTTGCGCCGGAAGGCCCAGCGCGGCCAGGGGACGCAGCAAATGGTTCAGCCCCTGAATCATTTCCGTGGTGGAGAGTGTGTAGGTGGCCAGTCCAATGGTCAGAATTAGCCCGGCAAAACGCAGCAGCAGCATGCCGCCCGCCCAAAAATCGGACGGGGTGATTTCCAATGAACCAATCGAAAACAAGACCGATTCCGGGGTAGGCGTCCCGGCATTGAACAGCACCTGCAGCGCCGCCAGAAGGATCAGAAACGGCAGCGGCGCCGCCAGGCCCCGCAGGGCATACCGCAGTGGAATGCGCCCGACGGCCAGGAAAATCAACGCCGCGGCCAACCCCAGCAGCCCACCCGCCAGGTGCCGGCTGAAGGTCAGCGCCAGCACCAGCGCAAAATAGGCCAGCAGGCGGGCGCGCGCGTCCAGCCGGTGCAGCACCGAATCGACCGGCAGGTATTGCCCGATGGGCACCGAGCGCAGGAACTCAAACTGGTTCATGCCCGCGCCCTTTCGATGCGTTCCAGCGCGTCCACCAGCGCATCCGCGGTGATCAGCCCGGGCGGCAGCGGCCAGCCCAGGTCGCGCAGGCGTTGCGCGGCGACGGCCGCTACCGGCGCTTCCAATCCAATTTCATGCAAACGCTCTGTCCGCGAAAATACTTCGCCCGCCGCGCCGCTCAACACATCGCTGCCCTTGCGAAAGGCGGTCACATCGGCAGCCAGCACGGCGATGTCTTCCATTTGATGCGAAGACAGTACCAGGTCCACGCCGTCCGCACTCCGCGTCCGCAGCACGGCCAGTACGTGGCGGCGCGAAACCGGGTCCAGCCCGGCGGTCGGTTCGTCCAACAACAGAATGCCCGGCTGCAGCGCCAGTGCCGAGGCCAGCGCCACCTTGCGCTTTTCGCCGCCGCTCAACGTGTGCGTGGGCCGGTCCTTGAAGCTCTCAAAATCCAGCCCGACAGTTTCCATGGCGCGCCGCACGCGCGGCGCCAGGGCTTCGTCCAGCGGGTATTGCCGGGGGCCAAAGGCGATCTCATCCCCCACATAGGTCTCAAAAAACTGCATCTCGGGATTTTGCATCACCAGCGCCGCCAGCCGGGTAACCTCCCGCGTAGGCGGCTCGCGCAGCCCCAGCGTGTACGGGCCAACACGCACGCTGCCTTTTTGCGGGCGCAGCAAACCGTTGAGATGCTGCAAGAGGGTGGATTTGCCCGAACCGGTCGCGCCGACCAGCCCGTGTGCCCGCCCTTCGGCTACGCGCAAATTGGCGGCCTGCAACGCGGTGTGCGCCAGCGGCGTGCCCGACAGGTAGACATGCTCCAGTCCCTGCACCTCAATCCGCCAGGCCGCATCCGCTCCGGCGGTGTGGGGTGCCCCCACCGGTTCCCCGCCCGGCCCGGCGGGCAGGCCGGCCAACAGCTCTTCGAGCGCCATGATCGAATCCGGCAGCCCCGGCAGGCAGGCGCGCAGCCGCGCGGCCAGCGCCGCGACCGGCGGCAATTCCAGGCCCCACGAGGCCAGCCCGGGGTGGGCAAACAGGGCGCGCGGTGGGCCGTCAAACACCACCCGCCCGCCGTTCAGCACCACGGCCCGGTCGGCCAGCGCGGCTTCCTGCATGTTGTGCGTCACAAATAGCACCGTCAAACCGGCGGCGCGCAGATCGGCCATCCACTCCAGTGCCATGCGCCGCCCGGCCGGGTCGAGCATGGTGGTGGCTTCATCAAACACCACTGCGTCCGGGCGCATGGCCAGCACCCCCGCCAGCGCCAGCCGCTGCGTTTGCCCGCCGGAGAGCAGGTGCGGCGGTCGATTGCGGTGCGCCTGCAAGCCGGACGCCTCCATGGCGCTTTCCACCCGCCGGCGAATGTCCTCCGGCGGCAGGCCCAGGTTTTCCGGCCCAAATGCGATGTCTTCTTCCACCGTGCTGGCAATGATTTGATCTTCGGGGTGTTGAAACACCATCCCCACCCGCTGGCGAATGGCGCCCAGGTTGCGTTTGTCGCGCGTATCCAGCCCGGCCACCAGCACTTTGCCGCTGTGCGGCGTCAGCAGGCCGTTGAGATGGCGCGCCAGGGTGGTCTTGCCCGACCCGTTGGCGCCCAGAATGCACGTGAATTCGCCCGGCTGAAATTGCAGACAGACATCGTCCAGCGCCGGGGCGGGCGCCGCCCCTTCGCCGCTGTATCGGAATGTGAGATGGTCCACCGAGATCAATGCGTTCATTCGCGTTCATTATACTCGTTCGGCTGCGACGCAAGGTCGCACCAGCCCGGGATATACAGCCGACCCGGCGCGCCTTGACGGGGGTGGTATAATGCAAAGTTGCCTCGATTAACAATCGATCGAATCTTGGATCGATTTAATAAAACATTTGTGCTATAATATCGGGTATCCCCCGACGTCAAGGATACGGGTATGTCGCAAAACGTCATTCGTGTTGTCGGCGCGCGAGCGCACAACCTCAAAAACATCACCGTCGAAATTCCGCGCGATAAGCTGGTGGTCATCACCGGCCTGTCCGGTTCGGGCAAAAGCTCGCTGGCGTTCGACACCATCTTCGCCGAAGGCCAGCGCCGATACGTCGAATCGCTGTCGGCCTACGCCCGCCAGTTCCTCGGGCAAATGGACAAACCCGACGTGGACGCCATCGAAGGCCTGTCGCCGGCGGTCTCCATCGATCAAAAATCCACGTCACACAACCCGCGCTCCACGGTGGGCACTGTCACCGAAATCTACGATTACATGCGCCTGCTCTTTGCGCGCGTGGGCGTGCCGCACTGCCCGGTCTGCGGGCGCGAAGTTTCGCGCCAGTCGGCGCAGGAGATCGTCGATTCAGTCGAACACCTGCCGGACGGCACCCGCCTGTTAATCCTGGCGCCCATCGTGCGCGGGCGCAAAGGCACCTATCAGGCCGCCTTCGATGAGATCCGCAAGGCCGGGTTTGTGCGCGTGCGCGTGGACGGCACTGTGTACAACCTGGATGAAGAGATCGCACTCGACCGGTACAAGATTCACACGATTGAAGCCGTCATCGACCGCCTGGTGATCACCCACCCCGACGACCGCGAAGAGGCCGACCAGGCCCGCTCGCGCCTGACCGATTCGATCGAGACGGCCCTCAAGATCGGCGAAGGCTACCTGACGCTCCACAACCTGTCCGCCGAGCCGCCCGCCGACCTGTACTACTCCGAACACCTGGCCTGCCCCGAGCACGGCGTCAGCCTGCAAGAGCTGGAGCCGCGCACCTTCTCCTTCAACACCCCGCACGGCGCCTGCCCCGATTGTCAGGGGCTGGGCAACCGTCTGGAGATCGACCCCGACCTGCTCATCCCCGACCGCGAGCGCTCACTGCGCGACGGCGCGATTGTGGCGCTGGAATGGAACGGCCCGCGCGACGTGGGCGGTTATTACTGGCAGATGGTCGAGGCCGTCGCCAGTCATTACCACATCCGTCTGGATGCGCCGGTTTCATCCATCCCCGACGAAAAACTCAAATACATCCTCTACGGCACGTCCAGCGAGGAAATGACCGTGCACATGCACGGGCAAAACGAGCGCAAGACCACCTTCCAGACCTCGTTTGAGGGCGTCATCCCCAATCTCGAACGCCGTTACCGCGAAACACAATCCGAATACATCCGCAGCAAGATCAGCGAGTACATGACCGACCGTCCCTGCCCCACCTGCAAGGGCACGCGCCTGCGCCCCGAAGCGCTGGCCGTCACCGTGGACGGGCAAAACATCATCGAGGTGACCGAGTGGCCGGTGGTGCGCACCCTGAACTGGGCGCGGCGCCTTTTCTCGGCACAAACGCCGCTCAACCCGCGCGATCAGGCCATATCCGAGCGCATCCTCAAGGAAATCATCGCCCGTCTGGGCTTCCTGGTCAACGTCGGCCTCGACTATTTGACCCTGCGCCGCCCGTCCGGTTCGCTCTCCGGCGGCGAAGCCCAGCGCATTCGCCTGGCCACGCAAATCGGCTCGCGCCTGATGGGCGTGCTTTACGTCCTGGATGAGCCGTCCATTGGCCTGCACCCGCGCGACAACGATCGCCTGCTCGAAACACTTAAGAGCCTGCGCGACCTGGGCAATACCGTGCTGGTGGTGGAGCACGACGAAGAGACCATCATGGCATCCGATTGGATTGTGGACCTGGGCCCCGGCGCAGGCGAGCACGGCGGGCATATCATCGCCGAGGGCACGGTGGAGGACATTCTCAACAACCCCGATTCATTAACCGGGGCGTATCTCTCCGGGCGCAAAATGGTGCCCATGCCCGCCGAACGGCGCAAGGGCAACGGCAAGACCCTCAAAATCGTCGGTGCACGCGCCAACAACCTCAAAAATCTGGATGTGACCATCCCGCTCGGCAAACTGGTATGCATAACCGGCGTTTCCGGTTCGGGCAAATCCACCTTGATGGTCGATCTGCTGTATCGCGCGCTGGCCCGCGACCTGCACCGCGCCCACACCCAGCCCGGCGAATTCGACCGGCTGGAAGGTCTGGAGCATCTCGACAAAATCATCAATATTGACCAGTCGCCCATCGGGCGCACGCCGCGCTCCAACCCGGCCACCTACACCGGCCTGTTCGACGAGATGCGCCAGTTGTTTGCCGAAATGCCTGAAAGCAAAATGCGCGGCTATAAGCCGGGGCGGTTCTCCTTCAACATTCACGGTGGGCGCTGTGAAGCCTGCCAGGGACAGGGCCAACTGCGCATCGAAATGCAGTTCCTGCCGGATGTGTACGTGCCCTGCGATGTATGCCACGGCACGCGCTTCAACCGCGAGACGCTGCAGGTGCATTTCAAGGGTCACTCCATCGCCGATGTGCTGGATATGACCGTGGACCGCGCCGTGGAAATCTTCGCATCCTTCCCGGCGATGGCCAACAAACTGCGCACCCTGCAGGATGTCGGCCTGGGCTACGTCAAAATCGGTCAACCCGCCACCACCCTGTCCGGCGGCGAGGCGCAACGTGTCAAACTCTCCAAGGAACTGTCACGGCGCGCCACCGGGCGCACCATCTACGTGCTGGACGAGCCGTCCGTTGGCCTGCACGCCGCCGATGTGCACCGCCTGATCGAGGTGCTGCAGCGTCTGGTGGATACCGGCAACAGCGTGGTGATCATCGAGCACAATCTGGATATCATCAAAGTGGCCGATCACATCATCGACCTCGGCCCGGACGGCGGCGACCGCGGTGGGCAACTGGTGGCCGAGGGCACGCCCGAAGAGGTGTGCGCCGTGCCGCAATCCTACACCGGCCAGTTCCTGCGCCAGTATCTGGAGCATCACCACCTGATCTCGCCGGCGTGAAAGCTCTTGCGCTTTCGTCCGGTGCATGATAAAATACGGGCACTTCAAGCGAAGTCGGGCGCGTAGCTCAGTTGGTTAGAGCGCACGGTTCACATCCGTGAGGTCCGTAGGTTCGAGCCCTATCGCGCCCACAAAGACACCCTGG
>DAOUGY010000388.1:0-3477 GCA_034428975.1 Anaerolineaceae bacterium
GGCCAGGGCGGTCAGTCCCAGAAGGGCGACCAGAACCACTGAAAAGACGACCAGAATTTGACCGGATTCAGAACGAGCGTTTTTAGGAGTCATGGCTTTCACCCCGCGTAGAGCAGTGGATCAGAAGAATTACAGAAGTATTACTAAATATCTATTAAATATTCACCAATATAATAACATATTCGGACATGGATGGAGCGAATTGGAGATTTACATTTCTGTTAGGAGTCGGGGCAAAAAAACAGGGAACCGGTCCTCCGGTTCCCTGTGCATGGGTTTCGGTAAATCGTCGGGATTACTTTTCCATATCCAACAGGCTGCCGCCTTTGGGTTCGGTATCGGCCTGGTACTTGATGTCGATTTCCACATCGCCATGAACCTTGATCAGCTGGCCAATCAGTTGGGTGCCAAATTCAATGGGCGAATTGGTGGCTGAAGTGCCGCCAATCTCCACCGAACCGTCGGGCGCGTAAATCGTACCGCCGAAGTAGGACGTGTCGTTGCCGGTAATGTTCACGTTGCTTGCATTGCCAAAGGCCATGAAGATGAGCATGCCCTGAACCGACCCGGCGTTCACCTGAGTGTTGTAGTACGGGGCATGAAGGTCAATGTTGCTGCCACCGTTAATTGTGACAGGGCCTTCCTTGACAAAGATGGTGACACCGGCCGGTAGGTTCTTGTTGGCCGGGTCGGCGGCCCAGGTATGGCTCTCCACGGTTTTGATCACACCGCTGACGCTTACGCCCTTGTGGCCGGTGACGCAGTACAGACCCGGTTTAAGCGTGGCTGTTTCGCCGTTGGTAATGGATATTTCCGAGTAGTTGCCCGGTTCAAAGGTATCGGTGCCGTTCATCTTGCCTTTGCTGGCCGTGGTGGGGCAGACCGGCTCGGGGAAGGGAACGTACGGCAGGGGAGTGGTGGTTTTGACCGGGAAGGTGCCGGGGAATGTGGCGGTTTGGGGGTCAAAGGGATCCGCACCGTCCATGTAGCCTATATAACCGGTGACGTCCACGGTTGGTGGACCATTGGTGTTGATGCAGGAGAAAGAGAACATGCCGCCACCATTAATTTTTACGGTGCCTTTCCCGTCTGCCCAGATGCCCCCGATGATGTTACCGCCTTGCTTGCAAACATCGGAAAGCGAAAGGATGGCGTTACCCATGCCCAGGCCGACCGGTGGGTGAACGCGTACGACCGCTTCCACCGAATTGACCAGCGGTTGGGTGGTGAATAATTGGGCAAAGGACGTCGGTGTTGTGGAGGTGATGTAGGTTTTCACATCCAGGTAGTTCTCTTTGTAAAAGACGTTGCCCTTGCTGTCGAGATGATTGACGGTACCGCAATCGACCGTTACGCCGTGTTTGTCGGATACATCGGTGTCGATGGTGAAAGCGTTCAGGGACGCTGAATCGATGGCACTGTTTTTGGCTGCGGCGATCGCGCTGGTTACGGCACCGCTGGCGCAATTGAAATTGCTATTGTTGAGGGTTTTGATGCCGTCGGCCGCCTTTCCGGCTCCCGCCAATGCGGCGGTATCCGCCGCCGATTGGGCAAATCGGCGATCCGAGAAGACCATACTGCCGTCAATGGCCAGCGCTGTCAATCCGAGCAGCGCGACCAGGACAACGGCAAACACGACCAGAATCTGACCCTTTTCCTTGCTGAGTGGTCGGTTTTTCATTTCGACCTCCTTCCCCATGTGACCGGTCTATTGTCTGAAAACCGTTTATTTATGGCAGGTGCGTAAGATGGTGTTGGTTACGGTGGCCTTTAATTGAAACGGTGGGATGCGATTCATGAACGGTCCTACAAAAGTGAAGTTGTCATGAATCACGGATATTTCCATTTGTTTGCCGGTGCAATCGGCAAAGTAGGATGGGGCTTCGCTGCACGTTTTACGCGTATTGGGCGAAGCCGGATCGTATACCATGATATCCACTCGGATATCGTACCCGTCGGGGATGGTGGTGCGGGCGCGGTCAACAATTTGATCGCAGAAGGTTGGGTAAATGGACCCGTAGACGGCGCCTTCCTGGGCGGCGTCACGCATGGACATGTAGAGGAACAACATGCGGCCAACATCGGCGACCCCTGCCAAAAGGATGAGCAGGATGGTCATACTGATGGCCAGTTCGAGCAGGGATTGCCCTTTTTCGCTTTTTCGGATGTCAATGTTTCGCATGCCGGGTCCTCCGATGCGTTGGTTACCGAACAATGAACGGAATGTATCCGCGCACAATGATGATACCGTCCAGCGGTGCGCTGCCTTCGCCGCTATCGCTGGTGGTGATGTATCCATCCGGATCCGAAGGCTTCAAGAAGTTCATCGGCGGAGTGATCACCGAGCCGTCGGGGCCGACGACAGCGTAATACAGGCTGCCGCGATTTTCCACACCCCAGGTCAACACCGCGTTTCCGGTGGCGTCTTTCGTCAGCGAAGGTGATTTGATTTCATGCCCGGCCCGGAGGGGGAGAAGCGTTGGCAGCATTCCTACCGGAACCTCCCAACTATCGCCTTGCTGTATAACGACATACGCGACCTGGCCGGTTTCCTGATCTTTCCAGGCGGCGACCGCCTGGCCTTCGAATTGCAGCGTCACATCGATCTGGCTACCAAATGCTTCGGGTACAGCCTGTGCGGGTTGGGAAATGGCGCCATCGGATCCGATTACGGCATACTGAATCGACGGACCATCCACCTGGGTGACTGTATACCCCACCAATACCCGGTCGGCAGCCACGGCGACCAAATTAGGTGAACTCTGCGTGTTGGCGGTTGCCAGATCAATGGATGTTGCAGACGAGCCCACCGGTGCACCCAGATGCGTGTAAGTCCGGAAATAAACGTTGCTATTGGCACCGGCGACTTCATCCCAGGCAATGACCAGATGGTTATCCGGAGTGGCCGTCAGATGCGCATTGAGAATGATCGGGGCCGCAGTGGTGCCGCTCGACGAATACTGAGTATAACTGGTTACCGGGGTTCGTTGGATCTCCCGATAAGTCGAGCTGTCCAATTGGCTGAGGTAAACATTGTATTGCGATTCAAATACCGGTGTAGGCAGAGAGAAGTTCGCTTTGGTTAATTTCGCAATGTATACCATCCCGACAACGCCATTGGGTAGGGCGTCTACCGAGAGGGTTACAATCCCACAATCGAAATAAATGTCCCAGTTGTTGCAATCCGCAGGGAGAACCGCCAAATTCTGTTCACCCGAAAAAGCCGTATGTGTTGACGATGTATAGGCGTACGACAAACGAGGCGGAAATCCGGTGTAATCATCCACCCAGGCTGAAAAGTGTTTCCCGGACGGGGTGGTGGCGATAGCCGAAAGGAAGGTGAACGGGGAGTGGCGATTTAATTGCTGGGCCAGGTAGCCATCCGGGCTGGTCATGCGGGTGCTGATGCCCTTCAGTGAGTCGTTGACGACTTGCGTAAATGGAACCGGAATGGCAACTTGCAGGGTGGAAACCATC
>DAOUGY010000389.1:0-2058 GCA_034428975.1 Anaerolineaceae bacterium
CGCGGTCGGCGAAGGTGAAATAGTAATCCAGGTATTCGGGGTCGCCAGCGCGCGCCTGGAGCGCCCACGCGTGTTCGTTGGAGGTGTGGTTGAAGACGAAATCCACCACCAGGCTGATGCCGTTGGCGCGCAGCTCCTGCGCCAGGACGGCCAATTCGGCCATGCTGCCCAGGCGAGGATCGACCTCGCGGTACGAGCTGATGGCATAACCGCCGTCATTCTCGCCTTCTGGCGCGCGGAAGAGCGGCATCAGATGCAGGTAGGTCAACCCCAGCTCTTTAAAGTAGGGGATTTTCTCGCGGATTCCAGTCAGATTGTCGGCGTATAAGTCCACATAGCACACGCCGCCCAACATCTGGTTGCTCTGGAACCAGGCCGGGTCAGCTTCGCGCTGACTGTCGAGCGATTTTAGCTCTGCTGAGCGCGCCATCCAGGCATCCGCCAGCGTGTACAGCAGCGTTTCCAGGTGGTAGAAGAAATCGTACTGGCCCCCGTACAGCGGCAGCAGCAGGTGAAACAGGCGCGCAAAGTTGGTCTGCAGGCGCGTCACGAACAAATGCCATTCGGATGGATGATGGTCGGCATATTTTTGGTAGCGTACATTTAATCGCGGCAGCAGGCGCTCTAATGAACGCGCTGCCGCGTCTACGGAAGTGGCCGGTGCGTGACGGTCCATAGGTTATCCCTCTCGTAAAGCAATCTCAGGGCAATTCCAGCCAACGATACTCATATGGCGCAAGCGTCAGACGCAGCATGCCGTCCGCGGCCAGGGTTTCTCTGCTCAGCAAATCCTTCACCGTGCCGGATTTCGGCAGGGCCATGGCGAAGGATTGGCTCTGACTGGAGAGATTGTGCAGCGCCAGCACGCTTTGCTGCGGGCATTCGCGCAGGTAAGCAGCGATCGCCGGGTTGACGCCTGGCTGCACCCAGGCAAAGCTGCCGCGTACCAGCGCCGGTGATGACTGGCGCACGCGGATGAGTTCGAGGGTGAAATTCAAGCGCGATGCTGGATCGGCTGAGGCAGCGGCGACGTTGACGGTCTGGTAACCGTACGGGCTGGCATCGATCAAAGGCGCATACAAATCCTTCGGATCGGCGGATGAGAATCCTGCGCTCATGCCGCCATGCCATTGCATGGGCGTGCGCACGCCATTGCGGTCGAACAACTGGATATTGTCGCCCATGCCGATTTCATCGCCGTAATAGATGATCGGCGAACCGGGCAGGGTGAAAAGCAGCGAGTTGGCCAGGCCGATCTTGCGTGGGTCGTTGTCCAGCAGAGGCGCCAGGCGGCGACGGATGCCCAGGTTGAGGCGCATGCGCGGCTCGGGGGCATATTCGCGCCACATGTACTCGCGCTCCTCCGGCGTGACCATTTCCAGCGTCAGTTCGTCGTGGTTGCGCAGGAAGGTGCACCACTGGCAGTTATCGGGGATGGCGGGCGTGCGGTTGAGAATGTCGATCAGCGAGGAGGCGTCACCGGCGCGCAAGGACATATAGATGCGCGGCATAACCGGAAAGTGAAAACCCATATGAAACTCGTCGCCGTCGCCGAAGTAAGGGCGCACATCCTCAGGCCACTGGTTGGCCTCGCACAGCAGGATGCGTCCGGGATAATGCTCGTCCATGAAGCGGCGCAATTCTTTTAGATAGGCGTGCGTTTCAGGCAGGTTTTCGCAATTGGTGCCTTCGCGCTCGAACAGGTACGGCACGGCATCGGCGCGGAAGCCGTCAATGCCCATATCCAGCCAGAACCGCATCACGTTGAGCATTTCGGTGCGCACGGCTGGGTTGTCGTAGTTTAAATCCGGCTGCGAGGCGTAAAAGCGGTGCCAGTAGAACTGTCCGGCCTGTTCGCTCCAGGTCCAGTTGGATTTTTCGGTGTCCAGGAAGATGATGCGCGCGTCTTTGTACTTCTCGTCGCTGTCAGACCAGACGTAGTAATCATGGTAGGGCGAATTGCGGTCGGCCAGCGCCGCCTGGAACCAGGGATGCTGGTCGGAGGTGTGATTGAGCACCAGGTCGGCAATGATGCGCATCCCGCGCGCGTGGACCGCC
>DAOUGY010000390.1:0-1511 GCA_034428975.1 Anaerolineaceae bacterium
TGTGGAACTGCCGGACGGCGACCTGTGGGGTTGGGCGGATGAGTCGGCGCTCAATTCGGTGCTGACCAATTTGGTGGATAACGCCATCAAATATTCACCGCCCGATAGCCCGATCACGCTGCGGCTGGAACGAGGCTCCGGCGGCAGCGCCCAGGTGAGTGTCATCGATCAGGGCGTGGGCATAGCCCCCGATAACTTGCCGCGCATTTTTGAGCGCTTCTTCCGGGTGCAGTCCGGTGACGCCCAAACTGTGTACGGGCACGGCCTGGGGCTGTACATCGCGCGCGGTTGGATTGAGGCCATGGGTGGCAGTATCCGCGTACAAAGCACACCCGGTAAAGGCAGCCAATTTACATTTTGCCTGCCATTAATGGAGACAGATTATGCCGAAGAAGATTCTGGTCATTGACGACGAAGAAACCTTAACCGAAATGCTGGTGAGGGATTTGCAGCCCAAAGGGTTTGATGTGATCACGGCATCCAGCGGGCACGAGGGGTTGATCAAGGCGCAGGCCGAACAGCCCGACTTGATCATACTGGATATCATGATGCCATATCTGGATGGGTTTGACACGTGCAAGCGCATCCGCACCATCACCAGCGTGCCGATTCTGATCCTGACCGCCAAGACCAGCGAAGAGGATTTGGTGCACGGCTTTGAGGCCGGCGCGGATGATTACCTGAAAAAGCCGTTCAGCCTGCGCGAGCTGCATGTGCGTCTGGAGGCGCTGCTGAAACGCGCCGGCACGCGCCCGCTGCGCCGCCTGGTGGTCTTTGACGACGGCAACTTAAAGATCGACGTGTCGCAGAATATGGTTTTCCGCAAAGGGCGGCTGGTGCACATGACCCCCACCGAGCACCGCCTGTTGTTCTATCTGGTGACGCGCAAAGGCCGCGTGGCAACGCATGAGGAGCTGCTGCGTGAGGTGTGGGGCAACGCGTACATTGATGCGGTCAGCTATCTGGCGATTTACATTCGCTACCTGCGTGAAAAGCTGGAGGAGGATCCCAAAAATCCGTTTTATATTCACACGCAGTGGGGCGTGGGCTACCGCTTTTCGCCGGGGGTGGGCGAGGCCAAGAATAATGCGAAAACCGAACCGGCTCCCGGTGGTGAAGGCGGGTAAACCGGAAGGTCTGCGCAAGAACGGAAAGTTGGATGGATTGGATGCCCGGCGTCGGAAACGGCGCCGGGTTTGTTTTGGATGTTCATTGCCGTACCATGCGTGGATACATCCTTCGCCGCCGGGGACGGCGGCTGGATCGAATTGAAAAGAGAGCACACCGTGGGCCGCTGACCTCGACGCTGGTTCGTGTTGGACGTTCATAATTGCATACTTGGTATCATTCGATGATGAAACCGCTTTGCCGATGGATACAGTGTTGATGCGCACAGCATTGTAATTGCCCTGATTAACGCGTATTATTTAATAGATCCTGCCGCTGGCGCAAGATAATGGAGAACTGCTGGTTTCCGGTTCTCATTGGGCGGCGGTTCACATGGCAAACCT